>NZ_QRVW01000039.1:0-17342 GCF_003458855.1 Mitsuokella sp. AF21-1AC | reverse complement strand
CGGCCCTCTTGTTTTTGGGGATCTGTTATTTCACAGCCCCTCTCATTATTTGTCGTGAAGGAATTATTTATGCTCCCAGATATCAACGCGGCGGTTATCGGCTTTGCCCTGATCCGTTGCGTTCGTGGATACCGGGTTGTTCTCGCCTTTGTAGTCAAGGCTCATGCGGCTGCTGCTGACACCGTTGTCAGTTGCATACTTGGCCACATTGTCAACGCGGCGCTTCGACAGATCTTCGTTGTACTCCTGCGAAGCATCGGAATCCGTGTTGCCCACGAGTTTGAACGTGGAATCCGGATGTGCCTTGGCAACGGCCACGAAGTTCGCGAGCTTGTCAGCATCGGAAGCCAGCGGCGTATCCTGATCCGAAGCGAAGTGGATACTGTCGAGATAATAGTCGTTGTAGACATGTGCCGGTGCCGGCGTCTCAACAACCGGTGCGACCGGCTCCTCGATGACAGGTGCCGAAACCGGGGCTGGAGCTGCCTTATGGCCGCCGAAGCGATAGCTTAGGCCAACGAGGAAGCCACGGTACTTGATGTTATTATCGTCGTTGAGCTTCGTGTCAACATAACGATAGCCTGCATTGATGTCCCAATCCTTGTTGATCGTGTAAGCAAGGCCTGCTTCCCACAGCGACGTCTTCTTCGTGCCGAGCGCGCCGTCTGCATAGAAGGCCAGGTTCTTGGCAAGGTCAAACTTCGTCGCGACACCGAACTGTGCGACGTTGTTGACGACATCGGCATTCTTGACCGTACCGTCGAAATCATTGTTGATGCGGTTCCAGCCGCCGAACAGAGCCACGTTCTTACCCAGGCTGTACATGAGGTTGACCTCATGCTCATCGCCGGCCGTCTTGAAATCGTCCAGCTTCGTCTTCAGACCATGGTAATCATAGCGCAGAGCCAGACGATCCGTCAGGGCATACCCGAGGCCGCCATTGAAGTTCCACTTGGAGCTGCTCTCATTGCTGGCAAACTTTGCCTTCGGTGCCCAGGCACCGAGATCCAGCTGCCATTCACCCTGCTCCCAGGAGGTCTGCGGAGCAGCACTTGCCATCGAAGCGGCCGTCGCCAGAGCCGTCAGCGTTGCGACGAGTACCTTTTTTCTCATAACAAAACCCTCTTCCCTATCATGACATAATGTATAAGCACAAATATATGTTTGTTGATTTTGTAGAACTGGCCAGTTCTTTCTGTTCAACAGTATAGCACGATTGTCATGGAACAAAACATACTTCATGCTTTTTTCATGTAAATTTTATCTTAATATAAGATTTATTGTACAATTTGTTCTTTTTCATCTCATTATGAAAAAAGTCACTAAAAAGCAGCCTGCATCGCAGTGGATGCAGGCTGCTGGTATCACACCTTGCAAGGAACGGCCGTTCAGCGGATGGCAATGGCCTCGATCTCACACAGGGCACCTGCGGGCAGATCCTTGACGGCCACGCAGCTGCGTGCCGGCTTGCTGACGAAGTGCTTGGCATAGACTTCATTGAAGGCCTTGAAATCCGCGATATCCGCGAGGAAGCACGTCGTCTTCACGACATGCTCCATATCCGTATCAGCCGCGGCGAGCACGGCCTCGATATTGCGGCAGCACTGTTCTGCCTGTTCCTCGATGGTCGTGGCGACAATCTTGCCGGCGGCCGGATCGATGGCAATCTGTCCGGAAAGATAGACGGTACCGCGCGTGCGGATGGCCTGGCTGTACGGTCCTACGGCAGCAGGTGCTTTTTCGGTATGGATTGTTTTCATCTTGTACCCTCCCAAGTTCTTATCCTTATGGTACAACCATTGTACAACAAGCAGCAGAGAGTTACAAGTTTACATGTTGCATTTTCAGGCTTTCATGCGTTTGATGCGCAGATGACCCTTCTCAATTTCCTTGCGGTGGCAGTGCGGGCACTCATTCTCGATGATGCCGGTGTAGCCGCAGACCGGATCGCGGTCAACCGGATGATTGATGGAGAAGTAGCCCATGTTCGCATCATGCATGGCACGCACGATGGCCTCGAAAGCCTTGACATTCTTCGACGGATCGCCATCCATCTCGATGTAGGCGATGTGGCCGGCATTCTCAAGCGCATGATACGGCGCCTCGATGCGGATCTTGTCGATGGCTTTGATGGGATAATAAACCGGCACATGACTGGAGTTGGTCATGTACTCACGGTCCGTGACGCCCGGGATGATGCCGTACTTCTTGCGGTTTGCACGCTGGAACTGACCAGCCGTGCTCTCAGCCGGCGTGCCAAACGTCGACCAGTTGCGGTGTTCTTCTTCCGTATAGCGGTCCGTCATCTCGCGCATATGGCCGACGATCTTGAGGCCGAGCTGCTGCGCTTCCTCGCTCTCGCCATGATGCTTACCCGTAAGGGCCTTGAGGCATTCCGCCAGGCCGCAGAAGCCGATGGAATACGAAGCATGCTTGAGCACTTCCTTGATGGAGTCCGTCGGCTTGAGCTTCTCGCTGTCCATCCAGACGCCCTGTCCCATGAGGAACGGGTAATTGTAGACATGCTTCTGCTCGATGACGTGCAGGCGCTCCAGCAGGTAATCATGACTGAGCTGGATATAGTGATCATAGAGCTGCCAGAACTTGTCGAGATCGCCCTTGGCCTCGAGTGCCAGCTTCGGCAGGTTGATGGTCGTGAAGGAGAAGTTGCCGCGGGAACCGGATTCCTCCGGGCCGTTGACGTTGCTCATGACGCGCGTGCGGCAGCCCATCGTGGCAACGGCACTGTTGTAATTGCCCGGCTTGTAATACTGCAGGTTGTACGGCGCGTCGATATTGACGAAATTCGGGAAGAGGCGCTTGGCACTGACCTTGCAGGCTTTGAGGAAGAGATCGTAATTCGGGTCCGACGGATTGTAATTGATGCCGGCCTTGAGCTGGAAGACCGAGATCGGGAAGATCGGCGTCTCACCGTTGCCAAGACCCGCCCAGATGGCATTGAGGACCTCGCTGATGACGAGACGGCCTTCCGGCGACGTATCAAGGCCATAGTTGATGGAGCTGAACGGCACCTGCGCGCCGGCGCGGCTGTGCAGCGTATTGAAGTTGTGGATGAGTGCCTCCATGGCCTGATGCGTCTCTTCCACGACATCCTCGCAGGAAAGGTGGTAGATGTTGCCGGCATCGAGACTCGTCTCCGTGGTCGGCTTATGGTATTCATCGACCAGGACGCTCTCCAGGGCCCTGACGATCGTCTCGACGCTCTCGCGTGCCTTTGGATCGTCGTCATTCTCCGTATAATGGCATTTTGCCATGTCGAGCGCAGCGGCAAACTTCTGCTTGAAATCCGAGCCCTTGCCGAACTGCGCCGCACCGAAGCGATAGATCATCGCCTTGTGCGCCTCATCGAGCACGGCCTTGCGGAAGGATTTCTTGACGCCTTCGGCCATGGCATAGTCGAACGCGTTGATACTCTGGCCGCCGAACATGTCGTTCTGATTCGACTGGATGGCGATGCAGGCAAGCGATGCATAGGCACGAATGGAATTCGGCTCGCGCAGGAAACCATGGCCCGTGGAAAAACCGCCATGGAAAAGTTTCAGCAGATCGATCTGGCAGCAGTTGAACGTGATCAGCGAGAAATCCTTATCGTGGATGTGGATGTAGTTCTCGCGGTCTGCTTCGGCAAATTCTTCATCGAGCACGTAATTGTCGACGAAATGCTTTGCACCCTCGGCACCGAGCTTCAGCATGATGCCCATGGAGGCATCCGTATTGATGTTGGCATTGTCGCGCTTGAGGTCCGAATCGACGGCATCGGCAAAGAAGATGTCGCGATACGCCTCCATCAGATGCTTCTGCGCCGCGCGGCGTTCCGCATGTTTCTGGCGGTATGTGATGTACTTCTTCGCGATATCGTAGAAATCGTACTTCATGAGCTCCTGCTCGACGATATCCTGGATCTCCTCGACGCTGACGTTGTCACGGTCCTTGATATCCCATTCAACCTGGCTCGTCACCTCGTCGATATCCTTTTCCGTCATCGTGCTGCCGCCGTCCACATTGGCACCGGCAATGGCGTTGAAAATCTTTTCGCGATTATACGGCACGGTGTGGCCAGAACGTTTGGTTACGGTTTTTAAATTCATAGTTCATCAGACGCCGCACCATATCGCTCATCTTGTGCAGCGTCACCCCGCCTCCCCTACATATTGTGTTTTGATTCATTGTGACAGGTATATATTGTAGCAGAGATGCCCGCATCTGGCAATCGGAAAAATTCTCCTAACGGACAGAGATACTCCATTATGGCCGCCTTTCAAGCGCTCCTGCCCGTTTTCTTCTAACCTCCGGCAAATTGACGAAAGACAGGATATCAAGTAAAATAAGACGGGATTTTTATTTCCATTTTGCGGCACGAGATGAGGCCGCCAATCACTTTTAGCGGATATTCTATCATTTAATGGATATTTTTTCAGAACCGAGGGAAGAACAACATGCTAGACTCTACGGAAAGGCAGGATCGTCTGATCCGCTGGCTGACGGCCGCGGGCATCTACTACATCTGCCTGATCGCTTTTTACATTGACATCGGCCAGGATATGGGAGCGGATTACTTCATACCGATCTTCGTTCCCGTCATGCTGGCACTCGTGCTGATCCAATACGGCACGCGCGTGCCGCTTTTTTCCTGGGCAACGCTGCCGAATCTCTTCACGGGCCTGCTCTGGTGTGCAGCCTTTCCGCTGCTCTACACCTGGACGTACAGCCAGGACTGGTACATGTCCAAGATCTGTTTCGACTTCATCGTCGGCACATCGGAATTCATCCTGCTGACGGCGCTGGAGGCCGCTCTGTTCCGCCTGGGTCACGAGAAGATTGTCGCCGCCTTCATGGCACTCCTGAACCTCATCGGCATCGTCATCCCCTTCATCCAGTTTGCCTACTACTGCATTGTCTGGCACTGCCTGTCGCCGGCTTCCCTGATGGCACTCTACCTGACGAACTGGCGCGAGAGTATCGATTTCATCGAATCGAACGTCGGCATCCTGCCGGCCTCCATCATCATCCTCTGTCTCGCCCTCTTCCTCTACGCCTGCTGGCGCGGCCACATGGCCTTTGCGCGCCGTCTGCTGGCTGAGGATACGACGGCCGGCCGCATGGGTGCCATCGCACTCCTGACGGTATCGATGCTCGGCTCCCTTTACTGGTACCTGCCGCAGACCTCGATTGCGGATCTCTGGAAGGATGTCGACAGCTACGTGACGCAGACCCAGACGTACAGCATCGGCCATGACGAGCGCCTGAACAGCATGCATATCGAGGGCACGCAGACGCTGGCCGCCAAGGCCCCCGGCACCGTCATCGTCGTCATCGGCGAATCGGCCTCGCGCAATTACATGAAGGTCTACACAAATGACTACGAATACGACGATACGCCCTGGCAGAGCCAGAAGGCCGCAGACCCGAACTTCGTCTTCTTCCGGAATGCCTACTCTTCCTGGACGCAGACCGTCCCGACCCTGCAGCGCGCCCTGACGGAACAGAGCCAGTACAACGACAAGGAATTCTTCGAATCCGCCTCGATCCTCGACGTCGCCAAGAAATCCGGCTACGAGACCTACTGGTTCAGCAACCAGGGCCGCTACGGCCAGTACGACAGTGCCATCACGCTCGTCGCCAAGACGGCCGACCATGCGGAATGGACGGATGACTCCTACAACTTCTCAGATAAATACGATGAAACCCTGCTGCCGTATCTCGCACAGGTCGATCCGACCAAGAACAACTTCATCGTCCTGCACATCATGGGCAGCCACATCTATTACAATAACCGTTATCCGGAAACCTTCAACACCTTCCAGGCCGACGACGGCTCGTCCAGCATGACCTCCGCGGCATCCTACGCCAACAGCATTCTCTATACGGATTACATCCTCTCACAGGTTTTCGACTACGCGCAGAAAAACCTCAACCTCAAGGCCATGGTCTACTTCTCCGACCACGGAGAAAACCTGACGATTTCGCACAATCCGGACGTCTTCAGCTTCGATATGGTCCGCATCCCGATGTGGATCTACATGTCGCCGGATTACCAGAGCGTCCTGCCGCGCCGTGCCAATGCCATGCGCGCACACCGTGACCGCTACTTTACCAACGACATGCTCTACGACACCATCTGCGGCCTTCTGAACGCCCCCTCAGAGCGTTACGACCCCGGCCAGGACTTCACGAGCAATACCTACCGCTTCACACGGGACACCCTGACCACCATGCTCGGCCAGTACCCGCTGACAACCGACCCGAACGGCAATCCGGAACAGTAAGGACAACAAAAGAAGCTATGACAGAGTAAATCCTCATTTTGTCATAGCTTCTTTTTCGTAGGAACAATATCCCAGCACAAATCGCAGGCAAGGAGGTGGTGCCCGTGCAACGCTCCACGGCGTCATCCTGCTAAATGCATTTTTTCCCTTTTAATTCAGCCTGCAGGAGCACAGTGATTGCCCGCAGGGCTGGGCCCCAACACCCCAGGAATCGACAGGCCCCGATGTCAGAACGCCGCGGCAGGCGGCGAACTCCCTTCTATCCGTAAAGAAACCTGGGTCACATTTAACGGAACGACGAAGCCAGAATACACGCCGCAGCGCCTTTTCTGCACACCATCTATTCCGCCCGCACTCCGCTGCCGTCGAAATGCGGCACAAACTTCGTATCGGCCGTCCGGCCCTGCTGCACGTAGCAGTGCGTAATGCCGAGTTCCAGCGCATGGTCAACGACGGACTGATATTCAAACGTCGTCAAGCGGCGTCCCATGCCCTTATGCTCCGCCGCCCGGTACATCGGCGTATACTGATTCATCAGCGAGATCTGCACCTTGTCACCAAACGTCTCATGGATCCAATCGAGCACGCGCATGCTCTCATGGCGATGCCCCGGCAGCACAAGATGACGGATGATGACGCCCCGCTTGAGCTGTCCGTCAGCAGCGAACTGCAGGGGGCCGACCTGCTCATACATTGCCGCAATGGCCTGCGTGGCAACGGCAAAGTAATCGGGCGCCAGGGAATACTCGCGCGCACTCGCCTCATCGGCATACTTGAGATCCGGCAGAAAAACATCGACCTGGCCGTGCAGGGCCTCAATCGTCTCCTGCGTCTCATAGGCACCGGAATTATAGACGACGGGCAGATGAAAGCCTTTTGCCCGTGCCAGCTCAAGCGCGTGCAGGATCTCGGGCACATAATGCGTGGGCGTCACGAGATCGAGCGTCGCGGCGCCGCGTGCCTGCTGCTCGAGAAAAATTTCCGCCAGCCGCTCATCCGTAACCTCGATGCCCCGCCCCTCATGAGAGATCTCATGATTCTGGCAGAAGCAGCAGCGCAGGTTGCAGTATGAAAAAAACACCGTACCGGCGCCGCGCCCGTCCGAGCCCGTCAGGCACGGCTCCTCCCATTTATGCAGAGAAACCAGGGCCACGCGCGCCCTGCTGCCCGCACCGCAGAAACCAGCCTGTTTTGTGCGTTCCACACCGCAGCGACGCGGGCAAAGCTCGCATTTCGTAATGCTTATCATAAATTCATCCTTCTTATCTTCACACAGGCTCAGCGGTCCTCGAGCCTGCTCGCATCGAGGATGGGGCCGTACTTCGCCCGCCACCACGAAATGCTCCGGATGGCATTGATGTAATTCTGCATCGCATCCTCATCGATGACCGGCTCTTCTCCCTCCGACACCGGCTCAGGGACCAGCGGAACCGTGTCCGCCTTGCCGATGGCCGTGCGCGTGATCCAGAAGCCGTAATTCACGCCCTGACGGTTCGTGCGTGTCAGGCTGGAGCCCAGCGACATATAGGAGAAGCCCTTGGGCGCGATGAGCTCAAAGATTGTCGGCATGATGTCGATCTGGCTGCCGGCGGCATCCGGCAGCAGCGTGCCCTTATGGATGCCCTTGCCCGTGATGATGAACGGGATGCCATAGCGCTCGTACGTCGTCGGCGTCTTATCGAGGTTATAGCGGTCGCCGTGATCGCCGACGATGACGATGAGGCTGTCGGGGCATTTTTCCTTGACAGCCCTGACAAACTTTGCGAGCTCGCGGTCGGCATACCAGTAATGACCGAGTTCCTTCAGGAGCTCCTCGTCCTGCTGATGCTCCGGCGGCAGTGCGGCGCGCACGGCCTCCTTATCGAAGCCCTTGGCCTCAAGATCCAGATCGTACGGCGAATGATTCGAGGCATTGAGCAGGACATTGAAGCTCGGCTGCTCCGGGTCCAGGCCCTCAAGCACCTTCTCATAGAGGACCTCGTCCTCGCAGCCCCAGACACTGCCTGGCACATCGCCGAAATCGCCGCGGCTGTAGAAATGCTCAAAGCCCTGCGCCTGCGTGAACGCACCGATGCGCTCCCAGGTGGCCGGTCCCGCATACCAGAAATTTGTCGTATAGCCGAGCTTCTGCATCTGCGGCGCACTGGCCGTCGGATACGGGGCCGCAAAGGCCTCCGGCATCGTCGTCAGATAGAGATTGGCATCGGCAAAGCCGGTCACGACGCCAGTGACGGCCGAAACCGTACTGGCCCCGTTCGGCAAAAAGGTCGGGCAGTAATCCGTATCATCCTCGGCTATCAGGCTGCGCATGCCGTGCGAAATCGGGATGCCCTGGTATTTGTCCAGCAGAGGCCAGTTCGCAAAGCTTTCGGAAAGAATGACAAAGACCTGTTTCGGCTTATCGGCCGCCGGTCCCTGTGCAGACTTCTGCAGATAGGCATCGAGATCATCCGTATCGGGCTGACGGTGCGAGAGCCAGGCTGCCAGCGTGCGGATGTCATCCGTCGTGAAATCGAGCCCGTTGCAGGCCAGCATGCGGCTGTTGAGATTGTAGGCGCGGTAAAGCGCCTGCGGGTTGTCGAGGATGGCTTCGTTGAGGAAATCATCCTTGGTGACGCCGGCATTCTCCCAGTCTACAGCCGTCTGCCAGCCGAGACTGCCGCCAAAGATGCCGAGCAGAACAGCCAGATATGTCACATAGAGGAAGGCCAGGCGGCCGAGATAACGCGCCCAGCGCGGCCATACCATCGCTTCCACGAAGTCTTCCAGCCGGCAGCAGGCGAGCAGTGCCTTGAGGCCGCGCCAGAGCACCCATGCGAGCAGCAGTGCTCCCGCCAGCCGCACGGGCAGCGCATACTGCTGCACCATCGTAATGAAGAGCGCGTAGAGATCGTCATTGGCTCCTGTGAAGATCATCTGATTGAAGTTCGCATGGAACTGACGGTAAAACGGGAAACTCGCCACATAGAGGATGGAGAGCAATGCGAGCAGCACGGCATTGATGCCGAGGACGACGCGGTTCTCCCAGCGCGGGTACACGAACCGCAGCAAGAAGCCCGGCACAAAGCTCACGAGTGCAAGGCAGCCGGCCGTCTGCATGCTCAGGCGGAAGCCGCGCCAGAGTGCCAGTTCAATATCAGGCGCCGCGGTTCCCGTGCCCATATAAGAACGCAGCACAAACAGGAAAAGGAGCCGGAAAACGGAAAGGACTGCCAGGTAAAAAGCATATACCTTCAGTCCTTTCAGGATTCCCCTATATAGATTGTGCCAGCTCAACCGATTGGGAAAACGCAAACTCATGGCAGGATGATCTCCACCCCGTAGGAATCAGCCGCCTCACGGATATCCTGAGCCGGTTCCGAATCGGTGATGAGGCCGGACAGCGTATCGAGCGTCGTGTAATTGTAGTTGCCGTCCGTGCTGAGCTTGCGGGCCTCGGCAACGACATACGCCTTCTTGCTGTGGCGGATGATGGCAGCCTTGTTGATGCCATCGTCAATATCATATGTCGAGACGCTGTTCTCCTTGACATCGACACCGACAGCGCCGACAAAGGCGATATCCGGCTTGAGGCGCGAGATGAAATCGAGCGTCATGCCGCCCCAGAAGCCATCGCGGCTCTTGTTGATCTTGCCGCCGGCAAAGACCACGCGGATCTTCGGATTGCGCGCGAGCACGACGAGAATGTCGATCATGTTCGTGACGACCGTGACCTCAAGCTCCATCTTGACGAGGAGTTCCGCGATGGCCAGATTGCTCGTCGAGATATCGAGGAAGACCATATCCTTCTCATGGATCAGCTTGACCGCTGCCTGTGCGATGCGCTGCTTCGCCTCGACATCCGTATTGCGATGCTTGCTTACCTCGACCATATGGCTGTTCTCACGGATGCGTACAGCGCCGCCGTACGTGCGCTTGAGCTTGCCCTTCTTTTCGAGTGCACCGAGATCCTTGCGGATGCAGTCCTCGGTGACCTTGAACTTCTCGCTGAGGTCGCGCACACGGACCTTGCCGTCACGAGCCAGCATGCTCAAAATAATATCCTGACGTTCTTCCAAAAACATACTTACCACTCCTATAAGCACCAGTTTTATTGTTTCATCTTATTGTACGATTATTTTACTAGATATGACAAAATTTATCAAGTGTCTTCCCCAAGAATCTGCTCAACCTCGCCAAAAGTGCGTGTAAACCAACTCTAACAATCACCTTGAAATCTGTCATTGATTTTGTTTATCTATTACTCTCTCGCGGGCCAATCCCTGGAGCTGCCAGGTATCGCGTTCATCCGTCAGGATGTAGAGATAATCGCCGTCCTGCAAGTGCAGCTGCCCTGCTGGCGAAAGTTCCTCGCCGCCGCGGCGCACATTGACGATCAGAGCCCCTGCCGGCCACGCAACCTGTCCGATGGCAGCGCCCGCAAGCTGACTGCCCATGCCCACGGGAAGCTCGAGCAGAATGCGTTTGCGGCGGATGCGCCGCTTGATCTTCTCGCGCACGGCCAGGCTCCTTGCCAGCAGCATGTCGTAGACCGGCTGCCCGCCCGTGAGGTCCGATACGAGATAGGCCGTCATCGAGACGATGATGAGCGCCAGCATGTGCTCGAAGGACCCCGTCATCTCCATGATCAGGATACTGCCGGTAATCGGCGACTTGACGACGGATGAAAAATACGCTGCCATGCCAAAGACAATGCAGTTGACGGCAAACGGCGCCGGCAGAACGCCGAGGGCAATCGCCGCCTTGGCAAAAACGGCACCCCCGAGGGAGCCGAGGACCAGCATGGGCAGGAAGATGCCGCCCGGCACGCCGGAACCAAAGCAGAGCATCGTGAACAGGAACTTGCCGGCCAGCAGGATCAGCAGGAAGGTCAGCGGATAATCCGTAACGACGAGGGAGTCGACCAGCGGACTGCCGCCCCCGAGTACCTGCGGCAGCACAAAGCCCAGCAGGCCGGCCGCAAAGAGCGGCACCACGGGTTTCCAGAAGGCAGGCAGCGGCATCCTCGCATAAGCGTTCTGCGCACCGCTCAGGAACGGATTGAAGAGCAGGCCGAGTGCACCGACAAAGGCGCCGAGTGCAATCAGCAGCAGGTACATGCTGCCCGTATCGATGACGGGCACGACCCCCATGTGAAATACCGGTTCCATGCCGAAGAAATACTGCGTCACGGTCGTCGCCGTCACGGCTGCCGCCACAGCCCCCATGAGCACGAAGGATGAAAAGTTCTTCGTGAGTTCCTCGAGGCAGAAGACCACGCCCGCCAGCGGCGCATTGAAGGCTGCTGCAAGGCCGGCACCGGCACCGGCCGTCAGGAGATAGTGACTTTCCGCATAGGAACGGTGCGTAAGGCGTCCGAGGCCCTGCCCCAGGCAGGCGCCGAGCTGGACGCTCGGGCCCTCGCGTCCCAGCGAAAGCCCGGCGCCGATGCCGAGCACGGCGCCGATGAATTTCAGGACCAGCACTCTGGCCCAGTTCATATCCATGCGGCCCAGCAGGATGCCCTTGATCTGCGGGATGCCGGACCCTGAAGTCATGCCGTCCCGTTTGACGATGCAGTAGAGGACATAGCCGATGCCGGCCAGCACGAGAAACCACAAGGGCGTCCACAGGGGATGCTGCGACAGCCAGGCATACAGGCGCGGCAGTGTCTTTTCCGAGCATTCCAGCAGGAAACGGAAGAGCGCTATGACAAATCCCGTTGCAATGCCGATGATATTGCCTTCAATGAATAACCGCAGTTTGAAATGACGCGGATCCGTAAGCATCGTCATCGCATCCTCAAGGCGTCGGCGCATGATGATCCTCCTAACATGATAAACAAAAAAGCGCTGTACCAAAGTACAGCGCCTATGATCTTATTCTGCAGTAAACGGCAGCAATGCGATATTGCGTGCACGCTTAATAGCGACCGTCACCTGACGCTGATGCTTAGCGCAGTTGCCGGAGATACGACGCGGTAAAATCTTGCCGCGCTCCGTTACGAAGCGGCGCAGTTTTGCAACGTCTTTATAGTCGATATGATCAACCTTGTCTACGCAGAACGAGCAGACCTTTCTACGAGGTCTTCTGCCTCTGTCACGTCTCATCAAAGTAATTCCCCTCCTGTCTTAAAATGGGATTTCTTCATCAGGGATAGACGAGCCAAAGGAACCTGCATTGCCAGACTGCTGCGGATGTGCAGCAGGAGCTGATGCCGGAGCACCGTACTCACCCGGCTGCGAAACAGAATTCTTCGAATCGAGGAATTCCACCTCATCCGCTATGATTTCCGTTACATAGCGTTTCGAACCGTCCTGTGCATCATAGCTTCTGACCTGGATACGGCCTTCGACGCCGATGCGGCGGCCTTTGACCAGATTGTTGCCACAAATTTCAGCAAGCTTACGCCACGTCACGATCGGAATGAAATCCGCCGTGGGCTGGCCATCATTGGCATCCTTGCGAGCGAAGCGACGATCGACAGCCAGCGTAAACGTGCAGACAGCCACACCAGACTGCGTATAACGAACCTCAGGATCACGGGTCAGACGTCCAATCAGAATTGCCTTATTCATGGTTTTCCCTCCCTGACACCTTGCGGTGTACTTTCATAAGGAAACCTGCGTTTCCCCCATCATTATTCTTCTTCGGATTTGACGATCATGTGCTTCAGGATCTCATCCGTAATCTTCATGACGCGGTCGCACTCAGCAACACATGCAGGCTCGCACGTAATGTCGAACAGGCAGTAGAAACCCTCTGCGCAGTCTTTGATCTCATAAGCAAGACGCTTCTTGCCCCAACGATCTTCTTTGTCAATCGTACCACCGTTGTTCTGGATGAGGTTGCTGAACTTCTCGATGACAGCGTTCGTTGCCTCTTCTTCCATCGGCTTCACGATAAATATGACTTCGTACTTTCTCACGAAATCACCTCCCTCTTTGGTCTTTGGCTCCCCATCTGCTGAGGAGCAGAGTTATTCTGCCGCATTTCCAGCGACTAAAAAATTATACCACGGAGCAAGGGTAAATGCAAGCATTACTTGTGGCTACCCGGCAATTTCTCCCGGCTCCTGGCGATTTTCTCCTCGGCCGTCGTATTGCCGCCCCGCATGGCCAGCACAACGCCGATGGCGATGAGCAGGAAGCCTGCCCAGAAATAGAAGGTGACCGGCTCATCGAGCAGCAGCCAGCCGAGCAGCGTGCCGACAATCGGCTGGAAGAACATGAAGAGCCCGCCGATCGAAGCATCCATATACGTCAGGCCCTTGTTCCAGAGGCTGAAGCCCGCCGTCGTCGAAATGAACCCCAGGTAAAGCACCGATCCCCATACCGATGGCTCCGCCATGGCGGGGATATCGGCTGCCGTGAAGAGCCAGTACAGCGAATACGGCGTGAGCAGCACGAAGGCGATAAGCACGCTGTAGAACGTCACGGTGATGACGGAATACCGTGAGAGGAACTTCAGGATGACCGACATGAGCGCCCAGGTCACGGCTGCAATGAAAAGGAAGAGTCCGCCGAGCGCATTGACCTGGATATTGTCGGGATCAAAGACGATGAAGAGCACACCGATCGTCGCGAGCACGACTGAGAGCACGCGCCCCAAGTTCAGGCGCTCATGCAGCAGCCAGCAGCCGAAGACCACCATGAACGCCGGCGTTGCAGCCGTGATGACCGAGCCCGTCTGCGCCGAGGTCAGCATCGTGCCCGTTTCCTGCGTCACGATGGAGAGCGTCTGCCCGAGGAACGCGGATAACAGCAACAGCTTGCGGTCTTGCGGCGCAATGTACCACGAAGACCGCATCACCAGCATCATGACCACGAGAGCAATGAGTGCCGTGCCGTAACGCATCCACACCAGTGGAACCGGCGGAATGACGAAAATCGACAGCCGTACGGCAATGAACATGCCGCCCCAGATGCTGCCGGCCAGCGACAGGAAAAATGAGCCAAGCAATAAATTCCGCAAAATATCCCTCCTCACTCATACGTATTATTCTATCACAGATTTACAGGAACCCTCAAAAGTGATAGGATTTAGCCAACGAACCATCGCAAAATCAACATGCATCCATACAGAAAGAAGTGACCGCATGGATAACGCAAACCTGCGCCTGATTTTCGTCGTAACCGACCTGATTGCGCCCTTGGCCGTTGGCTATTTCCTGCATCAGCGCCAGCTTGTATCCGGCGAAGCCATCAACAAGCTCATTCGTTTCAACGTCATCTGCATCTACACCATCCTCTCATTGCTGAGCTTCTGGGTGCTTCCGATCTCGTGGAGCCTCCTGACCGTACCGGTCTTCGGCTTCCTGCTCATCCTGATTCCTGGAGCCATCGGCAGCTTCTGCTTTGCCCGCGGCTTCACGAGCTGGCTGGACCGCGGTGCTTACGTCGCAAGTGCCATGCTCGCCAATATCGGTACGCTCGGCGGCGTCTGCGCCTTCATCCTCTACGCGGAGGAAGGCTTCGCCTACACTCAGCTCATCGGTACCTGTCAAAACATCCTGCTCGTGCTCGTCATCTTCCCGATGGCCCAGTACTGCTACATGAAGCACACACACGCCGTCCGCAAGACCAACCGGTTCCACAGCTTCTGCGAGCTCTTCTTCTCGCTCAATCAGCTGAGCCTCGTCGGCATGGCTGCCGGCCTGCTGCTCAATGCCTGCGGCATCGCCCGTCCAGACGCACTCGGCCCCGTCTTCCAGGGGCTTGTCCACATCGCAGCCTGGATTGCCATGCTGCCCGTCGGTTTCCTCATCGACTTCCGGCAGGTCCGCCGCTATGAAAAGAAGGTGCGCTCACTGACCGCACTGCGCTTCGTGATCACCCCTTTCATCTTCAGCATCCTCATCGCCCTGTTCGTCGATGATCCCGTCGTCCAGGGAACACTTCTCGTCTCCGCCTTCTGTCCGACAGCCATCAACGCTGTCCTCACATCGCGCCTCTACCATCTGACGACTGACCTCGCCGTCTCCTCCTTCGTCATCACGACAGGCGCCTTCCTGCCCATCATCTTTCCCATCTTGTTCTTCTGGCTGCGTTAAGACATAAAAAAACCATTCCCGTCAAAAGGAATGGCTTTTTTTGTATCAATCGGCATCCACGCTCTCACGCGCGCTTTTTTTTCGCTTATGACGAATATAGAGGACCGCCACAACAAGTGCCGCCACGACGACGAAGACGATGCTGGCCTCATGGCCAATCTGCGTCAGAATCTTCCAGCTTTCACCGAGCATCATGCCGGCATAGAGGATCAGTGCCGTCCAGGGCAGAGCGCCTGCGAAGGTCAGGATCAGGAATTTCTTCATGTCGACATGGGCAAAGCCTGCCGGCAGAGAAATGAACGTGCGGATAACCGGCAGCATGCGGCTGAAGAAGACCGCCTTGAGGCCGTATTTATCAAACCAGTTCTGTGCGGTATCCACGTGCGATTCCTTGATGAAGAAATAATGGCCATAACGGTCCACAAAGGCACGCCCGCCGTAATGACCAACGAGATAGGCAAAGATGGAACCAGCCATACCGCCAATCATGCCGGCCGTCAATGCCCCCGTAAAGGTCATCTGTCCGGCAAAGATCAGGTAGCCGGAAAAACCGAGGATGAGTTCACTCGGCACAGGGATGCAGGCATTCTCCGCCGCCATCAGCACGGCAATCGCCACATATCCCCAAGAAGCAATGAAATCCAAGAACATCGTCGAAAACTGTTCCATGCTTGCAAGATCTTCCTTTCTGAAACAATCCATACTACGGGATACACCCGTTTGCTAAAGCTATTATGCAATAGATTCATGAAAAAAACAAGGGAAGAATTAACGGAAGACCGCATTCCAAAGGCCGACAAGGCCGAACAGCAAAAAGATGCCGCCGGACAGATAGCGCAGGAATGCGTCCGGCAGACGGCGATGCAGGAAAGTCCCCACGAGGATGCCCATGCTGTCCGCCAGCACCATACCAGCCACGGCACCGCACAGGACCTGAACCCAGGAATCATACTGCGCGGCCATCATCATCGCGGCAAACTGCGTCTTATCCCCCATCTCACCGACAATGAAGGTCAGCGCCACCGTGAGGAACGGGCCAAAGCGTGAATCATGCGCCTCCTCCTCGTCGTCATCCTTGCTGCCCAAGGTCCATATGCCGAATCCCAGGAACAGGACGGCCGCAATCAGGGCCATGATATCCTGCGGCACGAGATCGCCCACGAGACGTCCGACGCCCACAGCCAGGCTGTGTACGACCAGAATGCCGCAGAACATGCCGGCAAAGACGCGGCGCCAATCATATTTTGCCGCAAATGCCATGACGAGGAACTGCGTCTTATCTCCCATCTCCGCCAAGAAGACCACAAGAAAAACGGACCAGAATGCTTCCATAAACACCCTCCTAGATATGAGCCAATACGATCAAAGGTATATACACATATATAGTAAAAAAGCGAGACTCCGGCACAGGAAATCCTGTACCGAAAGTCTCGCTTTGACCTTGCCCATGAAGACAGGCACGCCAATTCACAAGCCAGGCAATTGCCAGTATGTTGACTTGTGCCCTAAGAGCTACTCCCTCTCAGTTCATGTCTGATATGAAAAAAGCCCGCGATGCGGGCATGATGTCAAGTGGTGCCTCAGAGCGGAATCGAACCACTGACACGGGGATTTTCAGTCCCCTGCTCTACCGACTGAGCTACCGAGGCAAAAGTGGCGACCCGAATGGGACTTGAACCCATGACCTCCGCCGTGACAGGGCGGCATTCTAACCAACTAAACTACCGGGCCATAAAAAAGAATATCTATAATTGGTGGCTCACCCGGGATTCGAACCCGGGACACCCTGATTAAAAGTCAGGTGCTCTGCCAACTGAGCTAGTGAACCAAACGTGAGGATCAGATTCACTGCTGCAATTAAACTAGATATCGTTCTGTGTCACTCACAGGTCATTATTATATAGATAAACGCGATACTTGTCAAGGATTTTTATCTAAAATTTTTCGAGCCTCTGACGAATCATCAATCTGCAGAAAGGGCACAAAAAAGACCCCGCTGACGCGGAGCCTTCGCTTAACCGGCA
>NZ_QRVW01000038.1:0-20408 GCF_003458855.1 Mitsuokella sp. AF21-1AC | reverse complement strand
CTAAGCAAATTGAGGTATCGAAAGATTCCCTCAAGCTCGCGGCTTCAGTCGCGGGTAGTTGACTATTCTTTTATCGGTGAATTTTTATTTTACAGATTGACAATAAAAATAAACAATAATATAATAAATGTCGTGAGTTGATTCTCGCGAATTACATAAGGTTGGATCAGGTGTCGAAAGACTTAATAGGGAAGTCCGGTATAGTCCGGAGCGGTCCCGCCACTGTAGCAGCGAGTGAATCTGTATATATGTCACTGGGGGAAACCCTGGGAAGGCGCAGAGGAGCAATGACCTGGAGCCAGGAGAACTGCCTGATTGACAATCACCGTTAGACCTGCGAGTGATGGGGATGGGGATTTTGCGGCATGTCCTGGACAGGGCATACCGGATGTCAGAACAGGCAAGCTCTTCCCGCGCGCGGCGCAGGAAGGGCTTTTTTTGGCGAAAGGTTTTTCTTCCCGCCTCTGGCAGGGAGAAAGCATTGCTCATACAGTTTCATTCAGTTCTGTTTTTTGGCGGCAGGCTTGCCGCTGTGGCGCTGGCTCCCGTAGTCAGCGTCATCTTTTTCAGCCGTTGTCATCCGGTCCTGTGCCGGATTGCATCATGATACTCCCGGAGCTGCCGGCTGAAGCTGTTATCCGGCGGCTTTTTTTATGTCTGCGTGGAGCAGGGAAGGAAAGGAGACGATTTGTCTGTTAGAAGCATTATGTATTGCAGCAGCGCTCATCGGCTTGATGTACTTCGCATACCGCGGCTGGTCCATCATCCTGATCGCACCATTTTTTGCCGGTCTGGCTGCACTGGCCAGCGTCTTTGGCGTGCTGCCCGTCTACAGTGAGCTGTACATGACACGCCTGGCCGAATACACCAAGACGTATTACCCGATCTTCCTGTTCGGTGCGGTCTTCGCCCGCCTGATGGAAAAGGGCGGCCTGGCTTCTTCCGTGGCGGCCAAGATTGTGGAGGTGCTCGGTGAGAAGCGCGCGGTCCTCGCGGTGCTGCTCGGCTGCGGTGCGCTGACGTACGGCGGCCTGTCGGTCTTCGTTGTCGCCTTCGTCATGTATCCCTTCGGCGCCGTGGTGTTCCGCAAGGCGGACATCCCGAAGCGTCTGCTGCCCGCGACGCTCTGGGCCGGTATCTTTTCCTTTGCCATGGTTTCCCTGCCGGGTACCCCGCAGATCCAGAACATCATCCCGTCCTCGTATTTCTCGACGAGCACCTGGTCGGCGCCAATCATCGGCTTGTTTGCCTCGCTGCTGTTCCTGCTCATCGGCTGGGGCTGGGTCACGCACCGCGCGAAACAGCTCAAGGCCAGGGGCGAAGGCTATGGCCGCCATGTAGAGGGCAGCCGCATCAAGCCGAAACCCAAGATCCGCATCCCGTGGTACTGGGCGCTGCTGCCGCTCGCGATGGTCATCGGCATCAACATCATCCTGTCGAACCCGTTCCATTGGGACTGGGGATTCCACTGGGCAGAGGATGCACTCGAGGTGTTTCTGCCGCTCAAGCTCAGCTTGATTGCGGCCAATGTCGGTAAGGTTTCGGCCATCTGGTCCATCAGCGTCGCGCTCATCATCAGCAGTTTTGTGGCGGCGTTCATCGGACGCAAGCGCTTCATCGTCATGGACGGCTTCCTCGCACCAATCAACTACGCGGCCGTTTCTTCGGCTACGGCTGTCCTCAACGTGGCCTCCGGCTATGCTTTCGGCTGCGTCCTCACGAGCTTGCCGGGGTTCGTGCCGGTCACGCAGATGCTCATCGGCATTGCTGATTCCTTTGGCCCGCTGCTCTCGGCCGTCATCACGACGAACATCATGGCCGGTATCACGGGATCGGCTTCGGGCGGCCTGACCATCGCGCTCTCGATGCTCGGCGATCAGTGGGCGGCCATGGCGCAGGCAGCCGGCATCCCGTTGGAGGTCCTGCACCGCATCACGGCCATTGCTTCTGTCGGCATCGATCCGGTTCCTCACTGCGGCGCGCTCGTAACGCTGCTCGCCATCTGCGGGCTTACCCATCACGACTCGTATTACGATATTGCCGTCGTCATGGGCCTCAAGTTCTTCGTGCCGTTCCTCTGTATCCTGTTCTATATGGCGACAGGCCTGGCCTGATTTGCCTTTCCCGTTGAAGACGCGCAATGTTCCTGCGTGTCTTTTTTTGACGGATGCGTCCTTGCTGAGCGGACACATCCATGTTAGAATAAAGATACAGTTTTTGATAGTTTATTTAATTGTTTTGTGCAAGGAGGCGGTATCATGCATGTACGCGGCAACTTTATGCTGCTGCTGGCAGCATTCATCTGGGGCACGACGTTCGTGGCGCAGATGGTGGGCATGGATGGCCTGGGGCCGTTTTCGTACGCAGCGGCGCGCTACGCGCTCGGCTTCCTGTTCCTGGCCGGCCTGTGGTTTGTATGGCGCGGCCCGCGGCAGGCAGCCAGGCGCGCGGGCACGTATCATCCCGGCTGGAAAGCCGGGCTCGGGGCCGGCTGCATCATGTTCCTGGCGACGTCTTTCCAGCAGGTTGCCATGCTCTATACGACGGCCGGCAAGACGGCGTTCATCACGGCACTTTACATCATCTTCGTGCCGATTGGTGCGGCCTTCCTCGGCAGCCGGATCCGCATCGAGAACTGGATTGGTGCCGTCCTGGCACTGGTCGGCCTCTATTACCTTTCCATCCACGGCTCGATGGATCTGAGCTTCGGCGATATGCTGGTCTTCATCAGCGCGCTCTTCTGGACGGCGCACATCCTCTTCATCGATCGTTTCGCCTGTCTCGTGGATCCCATTGAACTCTCGACGACGCAGATCGGTGTTTGCACGCTGGGCAGCGTAATCTGTGCCCTGTGTTTTGAAACGGCGACGCCAATGGCTTTCGCCGATGCCTGGTTTGCGATTTTCTACGGCGGCGTCATGTCGGCCGGTGTGGCCTTCACGCTGCAGATCGTGGGACAGAAGTACGCGGAGCCGAGTCAGGCGGCCATCATCATGAGCTTTGAGGCCGTGTTCGGAGCCGTTTCGAGCTGGCTGATCCTCGGCGAGACGATGGCGCCGCTGCAGGTCCTCGGCTGTCTGCTGATGCTTTCGGGCATGATTGTCACGCAGCTTGGACCTGTCCTCGCCAAGACGCATCGTTCTGCTTGAAAAATCTCCCGCTTCATTGTATAATCGTACTTGTCAAATTGTTACGGACAATGCATTTGTCCGTTTGGAATGAAGAATGTACAAGGAAGTGTTTTTAGGTGAAGCTGGATAGCTTGAAGATTGTCCTGGCCTGCCTGGCTGTGCTTCTCTTTCACTGAGATGCGATGAAGAAAAGTAAATGATTCGCGAGAGCAGAGCTGCCCTGTCAGCCCTGCTCTTTATAATAAGTAGGGGATTGCGCAGACAGGGAGGAAAATCTTTTTTCCATGGCGAATTACATCATGACAAGACTGGATTATGAGAGGGGTAGAGGCGCATGGCAGCAGACGAAACAGCAATCATAAAGCCGAAAGTGAAGATCAAGGTATTTGGCGTAGGCGGCGGCGGCAACAGCGTCCTCATGCGCATGGGCCGTCACAAGGAGCTCGATATCGATCTCATCGCCATCAATACCGATGCCAAGCAGCTGGCACAGGCTGCCGATGCAGGCGTGGATACGCTGCAGATTGGCGAGGATCTGACGAAGGGACGCGGCACGGGCGGCAACATCGCTGTCGGCGAGCAGGCAGCCAAGGAAGCGGAAGGCAAGATCCGCGATGCCATGAGCGGCGCGGACCTCATCTTCATCACCGCCGGACTCGGCGGCGGCACGGGCACGGGCGCGGCTCCCGTGGTGGCGCGTGTCGCCCGCGACCTCGGGCTGCTGTCGGTGGGCGTCGTGACGCAGCCGTTCAGCTTCGAGGGCAGCCGCAAGAAACGTCTGGCCAATGAAGGGCTCATCAAGATGCAGTCGCAGATGGACGCCCTGATTCTCGTGGCGAACGACAATTTGCTCAAACTGCCGGAGAACCGTCATATGACGCTGGTCAAGGCCTTTGAGTGCGCCGACAACATCCTGCTGCAGGCCATCAACTGCATCGCCGAACTCATCCTGACGACGGGTGTCATCAACGTCGATTTTGCCGATGTTACGACGATTTTCCGCCAGAGCGAGAGCAGCGATGCGCTTCTCGGCATCGGCCGCAGTGCGCGCAGTGCCGTGGAGGCCGTCCAGCAGGCTGTTGACAGCCCGCTCATCAGCAAGAGCCTCGAAGGAGCGCGCGGCATCATCCTCAATCTGACAGGAGACAAGACGCTGAGCCTTTACGATGTCGATGAGGCCACGCGTTACATTTACGAACACACGGATCCCGAGGTCAACATCATCCTTGGTACGGTTATCGATGATTCGCTCGGCGGCGACGTGCGGGCGACCATCATCGCAACGGATTTTGCCGACAGTGTGGTGATGAAGACGCCGGAGGTCAAGGTGCCCGAGAGCAAGGTCAAGAAGAATGCGTTCTCGCTTGAGACGCCGGGCTTCATGCAGGCAAAGACGCAGCCTGCGCGGCCTGCCGGAGCATTTGCCATCCCGGCCTTCCGCCTGACGAAGGAAGACGGCAGTCCCGAAGACTCGCAGAAAAAGTGAATCATAGCAGAAAGGAAATGGAATCTTGAATAAATTAGGCCGGTTTTCCCGCACGGAGCTGCTGCTGGGAGAAGAAGGAATGAAGAAGCTGGCAAACAGCACCGTGGCGATTTTCGGTGTGGGCGGCGTCGGCTCGTTCGTGGCGGAGGGACTTGCACGTGCTGGTGTCGGACATCTCGTCCTCATCGACAACGATCTCATCTGCCTGACGAACATCAACCGTCAGATTCATGCGACGTCCAGGACGGTTGGCAAGAAGAAGACGGAGACGATGAAGGCGAGGATCCTTGATATCAATCCACAGGCCGTCGTCGATACGATCGATTCGTTTTATCTGCCGGATCATGCGGCGGACTTTTTCCAGCAGCATTACGACTACGTCGTCGATGCCATCGATACGGTGACGGGCAAGATCAATCTGGTCCTGCAGTGCCGCGACCGCGGCATCCCCATCATCTGCAGCATGGGCGCGGGCAACAAGCTGGACCCGACAAAATTCGAGGTCACGGATATCTATAAGACGAGTGTCGATCCGCTCGCGCGTGTCATGCGCAAAAAGCTCAAGGAAAACCGTGTGCGGAAGCTCAAGGTCGTCTATTCCCGGGAAAAGCCGCTTGTCGTGAAGCAGAGCGGCTGCGGCAAGAACTGCATCTGTCCGCCGGGCAGCGCGCGCAACTGTGATATGCGCCGGGCTGTTCCGGGCAGTATTTCGTTTGTGCCATCAGTGGTCGGCCTGATCATTGCCGGCGAAGTCGTGCGTGATATAACGGGTGCAAAAGTGGAGGTGTCGTGATGAATATTTCCGTGCTTGGCTGCGGCCGTTGGGGAACGTTCCATGCCTGGTATGCCCATAAGATTGGACACGAGGTCATGCTCTGGGGACGCGAGGGGTCTGTGCACCTGCAGGCGCTTTCTGAAACACGTCAGAATGAATACCTGACGCTGCCGCAGGAGGTCGCCCTGACGTATGATCTCATGGCAGCCGTATCGCATGCCGATACCATCATCATTTCCATCAGCTCCCAGCAGCTGCGCTCGTTCTGCCGGCAGCTCGCTGCGCTGGGGCTGGATCTTGCAAAGAAGCGCTTTGTGCTCTGCATGAAGGGGCTTGAGATCGGCACGGGCAAGCGCCTCACGACGGTCTTTTACGAGGAGCTCGGCACCGCCATGCGCGTGGCGGTCTGGGTCGGGCCCGGACACGTGCAGGATTTCGTGCGGGGCATCCCGAACTGCATGGTCATCGCTGCCCGCGAGATGCAGCTGACGAAGGATCTCGTCACAACGTTCTCGAGTCCGCTGATCCGCTTCTACTATGGCGAGGATCTCCTGGGCACGGAGATCGGCGCTGCCTCCAAGAACGTCATCGGGCTGGCCGCCGGCATGCTCGACGGCTTTGGCTACGGCAGCCTCAAGGGCGCGCTGATGGCCCGCGGCACGCATGAGCTTTCGCGCCTCATCGAGGCGATGGGCGGCGACCGCATGACGGTGTACGGCTTGTCGCATCTCGGTGATTACGAAGCGACGCTGTTCTCGCCGCACAGCAACAACCGCCGCTTCGGGGAAGACCTCATCACGGGCAAGCCGTTCACGAAGCTGGCGGAGGGCGTCTATACGGTGGAAGCCCTGCTGGAGCTTTCACGGGAATTCCATGTGGAACTGCCCATCTGTGCGACGGTGGATGCCATCATCCATCAGCATAAGGACCCGAAGGAACAGCTGACGCAGCTTTTCATGCGGGCGACAAAAGCAGAGTGAGACAGGAAGCAGGATCGGCCGGTATCCTGCTTTTTCTTTTGATTCCTGCAGGAACAGGATGCATAAAGAGAAAGGATTTGCTATGAGACTGCGTGACATTTCCCTGCGCAAGCGGCTTTGGGCAGCGAATCTGCTCATGGTCATCGTGCCGCTCGGTGCGCTGCTGGCCATCGGTTCCGTGCTGCTCGCACTGCTGCACCTTGCCGATGCCGATCACCTCGGCCCGCTCTCACTTTTCTGGCCGGAGCGTGGCCCTTCGCTGACCGTGCAGTATCTTGCCAGTGATTTGCGGAATCAGGTGGATAAGGCAGGTAAGAAGAGCGGGAAGGACGACGAAGCACTCAAGGATCTGCTGGCCGACTGCCGCCGTTTCGAAGAGCACGGCGCGCAGCTGGCCGTGCTGCGCAACGGCAGCGCCGTGTATGTGACGCCTGGCAGCAATCCCGGCTTCCTGGACCAGCAGATTACGCAGCGGGTGGGACCGAGCCGGTCGGCCGAATTGTGGACCGAGGATGTCTTTGCCCTGCGTTACGCTGCCCGCCGCGGCGATGTGATGGTGCTGGCCTACGGCAGGATTGCGGCCAGGCCGGCGCCGCCGGAGGCTGCCGTGCCCATGAAGCAGGTCCTTGAATATGCCCTGTTCTTTGCGCTGCTCGTGCTGACCTTGCTGATCCTGGCGCTCGGACGCTATCTTTCGCGCGTGCTCGACCGCCAGGTCCTGCGTCCCCTGGCGCAGCTCGTCGAGGCCTCTGCCGCCATCCGGCGCGGTGAATTCGACCATGCGCTGACGGTAAAGACGCACGATGAGGTCGGGCAGGCCTGCTCCGGCTTCGAGCGCATGCGTCAGGCGCTTTGCCAGGCGCGGCAGGAACGGCTCCATTACGAAGAGAACCGCAAGGAATTCATCGCGGGCATTTCACATGACCTGAGGACGCCCTTAACGGCCATCCGGGGCTATGTAAGCGGCCTGCGGGACGGCATCGCCCGTACGGAAGAGAAGCGGGAGCATTACCTGGCGATGATTTATGACAGCGTGCTCCTGCTGGAGCATCTCGTCAATAATCTGTTCCTGTTTTCCAAGCTGGATCTTGGCCGCATGGAATTCCATCTCGAGAAGACCTGTCTGTACGCGTACCTGACACATTATCTGCAAAGCGTGGATCTCGGCACGCAGCGGGTGCATTTCAAGCTGCTGCCGCAGGCGGGGACGCAGCAGGCGCAGGTCATGCTCGATCCGCTGCAGTTCCAGCGGGTCCTCGACAACCTGCTTTCCAACAGCCGGAAATACAGCGGGCAAAAGGAGCCGGTCATCGATATCCGCTTAGCGAGAGAAGGACAAGGAATTCTGCTCTTTTGGCAGGACTATGGTGTGGGTGTCGATCCTTCGAAGCTTCCACGCCTGTTTGACAGCTTCTACCGCGCGGATCAGGCCCGTTCGCGCGTGGCCGACGGCAGCGGGCTGGGGCTTGCCATCGTGAAGGAAATCCTTTCGGGCATGCAGGGCCGTGCTGAAGCGCAGCTGACGCCCGGCGGCGGGCTGACCATTGCGCTGCACCTGCCTCTGGTGCCGGATGCGATAAACGGGAAACAGAAGGGAGACGGAGCATTTGATGAAAACCATCTTGATCGTGGAAGATGACGATAAGATTGCCGAGATTGAGCAGGATTATCTCCAGGCCAACGGCTTTGCCACGGAGCGTTCGTCCGACGGGCGCAAGGGGCTCTCGATGGCTTTGCAGGGCGACTACGCTCTGATTCTGCTCGATATCATGCTGCCGGGGCTGGATGGCTTTGCCATCTGCCAGGAACTGCGCCGCAAGAAGGAGACGCCCGTGCTCATGGTGACGGCACGTCAGGAAGAAGTCGATATCTTGAAGGGCCTCGGTGCCGGGGCCGATGATTACATCATGAAGCCCTTCAATCCCAATGAGCTCGTGGCCCGGGTCAAATCGCACATCAGGCGGTTTGAGAGCATCATCGCCAGCAGCCGGCCGCATGTGCATGTCATCCGCTGCGGTGACCTTGAGATCCAGCAGGATGCCTACCGGGTCCTGCTGCGCGGGAAGGAAATCCCGTTCACGCGGCGGGAGTTTGAAGTCCTGTCGTTTCTTGCTGAGAATCCTGACATCATCTTCAGCCGGGAAACGCTGTTTGAGAAGGTTTGGGGCTGTGAGGCCATGGGGGATTCGGCCACGGTCATGGTGCACATCAACCGCATCCGCGAGAAGATCGAGGATGACCCGGCGCATCCAAAGTATCTGGAAACGGTGCGCGGCGTCGGCTACCGGTTCCGTCGCCTCTAAAGAAAATACAGCACGCAAAAAGGGAATGAGCAACGGGGCTCATTCCCTTTTTGTTTTGGGAGAGGGGGAGTATGGGATTATGGGGTTCTTTATCGTCAGGCGGAAGCGTGGAGTACGCGTCCGGTAACGGCGTCGATATCGACCTGATATTTTGCTTCGCCAACCTTGCATTTGACATGGTAGACGGGACGGAAATCGCGGCCTTCACCCGGCGCGCGGCCAAGTCGGTCACTGGGCGCAGCCATATCGCCCGGCTGTCCTGGCGCCTGATCCGGCTGGGGCGCATTGGCGGCAGGTGCAGGCTGATTCTGTGGCTGTCCCTGAGGAGGCGCCTGTTTCTCCGCGCGTGCGCCCCTGCCTTTATCCTTGCGATCTTCGCGTTTTTTGTCACGCTCGCCGTCTTTCTTGTCGCGGTCAGCGGCATTCTGCAGGGAAATCTGGCGGAAGGTGATGCTGGTTTCTTCCTGTCCGATGGCCTCGGCCGTGATGGAACGCACGGCAGCCTCGTCAATCAGGGAGAGGGAGCGCTGCGAGGCCTGTGCTTCTATGAGTGCCACCCTGGCTGCCTGCTGCTGCTGGTGTGCAGCCTGTTCCTGACTGTGATGGTACCAGGCGCCTGCTCCTCCTAGTGCAGCGAGTACGACGGCGACAATGGCGGTTTTTTTGCCCCAGGATTTGTATTTTGCGGATAATTCCATGATGAATTCCTCCTTTGGGATAATAGGATGAATGATTGGTGATGGAGCGGGGCTCTCTGTTGAAGCCCTGCCTGTCTTGATTGATTTCAGTATACGGTGCCAAGCTAAACCCTGTCTAAACACATGCGGAAGCCAGACTAAAATCGTATCCATGCGGTGTCGGAAGATCTGTTGTTCGCATGTTGACTATGAGATACGAATGTGATAAAATTAAATTTTTATTTCTTTGAAAAAAGATGGTAACTGTGATATAATGAAAATGTAATTCGGGTTTTCTATGAGTTGGTTGGCATGCAGGGGGTGTATTTTTGTTACAGATAGGTGATAAAGTCGTATATCCGATGCACGGAGCCGGTGTGATTTCCGGAATCGAGAATTGTGAAGTCCTGGGCGAAGGCAAGTCCTACTATGTCCTCAAGATGCCGATGGGAAACATGAAGGTCATGATCCCAACGGACAATGCCGACCATATCGGCCTGAGGGACATCATCCCGAAGGGTGAAGTGGACAAGGTACGGGACGTGCTCGGAGCCAAGCCGGAACGCCCGCAAGGAAGCTGGAACAAGAGATTCCATACCAATCTGGACCGCATGAAGAGCGGCGATATCTGTGATGTTGCCGCTGTGGCACGCAATCTTATCCTGCAGGACCGGCGCCGCCGCGTCTCTTCGGGAGAGCGGCGCCTGATGGACCTGGCCAAGCAGATCCTCGTCAGTGAGCTGGTATTTGCCTGCGATAAGAGCCCGCAAGAAGTAGAGAGCTGGATGGACACGGTTTTGTCGCATAACGCATATGCTTCGTAAGCTTTTTGATGGCAGCGCTCTTTTTTGACAAGTCTGAGCAGAGTAGAGTATACTGATTCTGTTCGGACTTTTCTTTTTTTATTTATTTTTTTAAGGAGGTGAAGCACATGCTGGACCGTGTTTTACGTTTTTTCATCACGCTCTTCCTGGCCATTGCCGGTGGAGCGCTGCTGGACCTTGCCAGCCCATTGCTTACCCTGTATATCAGTACGGAAATCCTGAAGATGGACATGGGGGCCATTAAAATCACGATGGCCAGTCTGCTGTGCATCCTGCTCGGCGCCATTCTCGGCGGCTTGATTGGTTTTTTCCTCTCGCCGTATCTCATACGCCGGCTCAAGAAATTCTCGATCTGGGTGGAGACACAGCTCGGCAAGATGCCCATTCACGATGTCATCGCTGGTGCTATCGGACTTTCAATCGGACTCATCATTGCGAATTTATTAGGTTATTCCTTTGCCAAGATTCCGGTGGTCGGCGATTACATTCCCGTGATTTTCAGCATCGTGTTCGGTTATCTCGGCATCCATGTCACCATCAAGAAGCGCGAGGAGCTTGCCGGTCTGTTTGACTTCATTCCGCGCTTCATGAAGGAACTCAGCCGGGCCAGGGAGGCCAAGAATCAGGCCGACAAGACTGGCGGGAATCAGCCTGTGGCGGGGGTGCCGGCAGGTGGAAAAGCACCGGCTGCGGATAAGCTCTATAAGCTGCTCGATACGAGCGTCATCATCGATGGGCGCATTGCGGATATCTGTGATACGGGCTTTATCGAGGGCACGCTGCTCATCCCCGTCTTCGTGCTCGAGGAGCTTCAGCATATTGCGGATTCCGCCGATGTACTCAAGCGCACGCGCGGGCGCCGTGGCCTCGACATCCTGCAGCGCATCCGTCAAGGTACGAAAGTCAAGGTCGAGATCACGAATGTCGATTTTGACGATATCGCTGAGGTGGATTCCAAGCTCGTGCGCCTCGGCCAGCAGGTTGGCGGCAAGATTATCACGAATGATTTCAATCTCAATAAGGTGGCGCAGCTGCGCGGCGTGCCGGTGCTCAACATCAACGAGCTCTCCAATGCCGTGAAGCCTGTCGTCATCCCCGGGGAGACGATGCGCGTTACCGTGGTCAAGTCGGGCAAGGAGCCCGGTCAGGGCGTGGCATATCTCGACGACGGCACGATGATCGTCATCGAGAACGGACACCGTCACATGAACGAAACCATCCAGGTGGAGGTCACGTCGGCGCTGCAGACGGCAGCGGGCCGCATGATCTTTGCCAAGCCGGCTCATGTGTGAAGGGAGGCAGTCCAAGTGGGAATGGTCAGCGCTATCTTTCCTGCTGCAGGCCAGGGCAAGCGCATGCAGGCAGGGCTCAACAAGGTCTTTCTCGAACTCATGGGAGAATCCATTCTGCTGCGCACGCTGCGCCAGTTTTCTGTGGTGCCGGCCGTAAAAGAGCTCGTCGTGGTGACGGGCAAGGATGAGGTGGCGGTCGTGCGCCGCCGTCTTTCCCGCGTGCCGGGACTCAAGCCCCTCAAGGTCGTGGCGGGCGGCACGGAGCGCCAGTATTCCATCTGGAACGGTCTGCGGCAGTCTGCGCCGGAAGCAGATGTCGTGCTCGTTCACGATGCGGCGCGCCCGCTCGTGACGCGGGAAACCATCGAGGCCGTTATCGCGGCGGCCAGAGAGCACGGCGCGGCAATTGCCGCGGTCCCTGAAAAGAATACCGTCAAGATTGTTGCGGACGGCATCGTGACGGCGACGCCCGACCGTTCCACGCTCTGGAGTGTCCAGACGCCGCAGGGCTTCCATCGCGACCTTCTCATCGCAGCCAATGAGCAGGCCGAACGGGATGGATTTCTGGGTACGGACGACGCCTCGCTGGTCGAGCATTACGGCACGCCGGTGCACGTCGTCATGGATTCGTATCGCAATATCAAGATCACGACGCCGGAGGACCTCATCATCGCGGAAGCACTTCTGCGCCATGAGCACGGCGGTATACGGGATTCCCTGCGCAAGGCGGCAAAGAAGGCTGCGGAGCATCTGGCAGGGAATCGCTAGGGAAAGGAGATTTCGTAGATATGATACGCTTCGGTATGGGGTACGATGTCCATCGCCTCGTCGAGGGACGCAAACTCATCATCGGCGGGGTGGAGATCCCGCATACGCTGGGACTTCTGGGGCATTCGGATGCCGATGTCCTGCTGCATGCCGTGGCTGACGCCCTGCTCGGTGCGGCGGCGCTCGGCGACATCGGACGGCATTTCCCCGATACGGATCCCCGCTACGAGGGCGCAGACAGCCGGAAACTCCTCGCGCGGGTCGCAGAACTCCTGCATGAATCCGGCTACCGCGTGGGCAATGTCGATGCGACGATCGTGGCGCAGAAGCCCAAGATGAAGGATTTCATCCCGCAGATGAATGCCAACATCGCGCAGATCCTGGGGGTGAATCTGGATCAGGTCAATGTCAAGGCCACGACGGAGGAACGCCTGGGGTTCACGGGTGCAGAGCAGGGCATTTCGGCTTATGCGGTTGCGGGAATCGAGAACCTGTGATAGAATAGGCCCTATATAAGGAAAAGCTGGGAACGGGAGAGTACATCCGGGCGTTCATGCAGAGAGGCCGGCATCTGGTGTGAGCAGGCTATGAGCAAGCGGATGGAATTGCACCCGGGAGCTGCCGTGCTGAACGAAGAACGTAGGCATGGCCGCAGGAATGCGTTACATTCTTGAGTGAAGGGACGCTTGTCCCTTAAACAGAGTGGAACCACGGCCCCGCGTCTCTGATGAGATGTGGGGCCTTTGATGTGTGTTGTGTATGTGTTTAGGAGGGACGTCCATGAGTTTCTTTTCGCGGCTCCGCAAGGATATCCGTGTTGTTTTTGAGCGTGATCCGGCAGCTCGCAGCGTGCTGGAAGTCCTTTTCTGTTATTCCGGCCTTCATGCTATCTGGCTCCACCGCATTTCGCATGCGCTGTACAAGCGCGGCTGGATCTTAATCCCGCGCATGATCTCGAATCTCGGCCGCTTTCTGACGGGCATTGAGATTCATCCCGGCGCGACAATCGGCGAAGGCCTTTTCATCGATCACGGCACGGGCATCGTCATTGGCGAGACGGCTGAGATCGGCAAGAATGTTACGCTCTATCAGGGCGTGACGCTCGGCGGCACGGGCAAGGAGAAGGGCAAGCGCCATCCGACCATCGGAAACAATGTGGTCGTGGCGTCGGGTGCCAAGGTGCTCGGTTCGTTCACGGTCGGCGATCACGCCAAGATTGGCGCCGGCTCCGTCGTATTGAAGCCGGTGCCGGCCTATGCGACGGTAGTCGGCATCCCGGGGCGCATCGTCGTCATGCACGGCAGACGCGTCCGTACAGCTGAGGAACTTCGGCAGGCCGTGCGCGACACGCATCATCTCGTAGAACCCGAGGATAATATCACGGATATCGAGGAAGAACTCGATGTCGACCTCGACCATGACATGCTGCCGGATCCGGATGAGGAAGCACGCGAGTGCATGATGCGCCAGATTCAGATGCTGGAGAAGAAAGTCAGGGCACTCGAGGAAAGAATGGAGGAGAACCATAAAAATGCTTAAAGTCTACAATACGATGACCCGCCAGAAAGAGGAATTCAAGCCGCTCAAGCCGGGGGAAGTCAGCATCTACTGCTGCGGCGTCACGCCGTACAACCATCCGCATATCGGCAATGCCCGCCCGTTTGTGACGTGGGATGTCATCCGCCGCTATTTCGCGAAAAAAGGGTACAAGGTCCATTACATCCAGAATTTCACGGATGTCGATGACAAGATCATCGCTGCCGCCAACAAAGAAGGCGTGACGTGGAAGGATATCTCGGACCGCTACATCAAGGCGTATTTCGAGGCCATGGATGCCCTCAATGTGCGCCATGCCGATGTCTACCCGCGTGTCAGCGAGACGATGCCGGAGATTATCGCCATGGTCCAGAAGCTCATCGACAAGGGCTATGCCTATGTCGTGGATGGCGATGTCTTCTACAGTGTGGAGAAGTTTGCAGGGTACGGCAAGCTCAGCGGCCGCGATCTTGAGGATATGAAGGCAGGCGCCCGCATCGAAGTCGATACGCGCAAGCATCATCCGATGGATTTCGCCCTCTGGAAATCGGCAAAGCCGGGCGAGCCGTCCTGGGACAGTCCCTGGGGCAAGGGGCGCCCCGGCTGGCACATCGAGTGCAGCACGATGTCGCTCAAGTACCTCGGCGAGAAATTCGACTTCCACGGCGGCGGCAGCGACCTGATCTTCCCACATCATGAGAATGAGATCGCGCAGTCCCAGGCATGCATCGGCGACGACCACAGCTTTGCCCGGTACTGGCTCCACAACGGGTTCATCACCATTCACAACGAGAAGATGTCGAAGTCCAAGAACAATTTCTTTACGGTCAAGGACATCCTCAAGGAATATCCGGGCGAAGTGATTCGCTTCTTCATCCTGCAGACGCATTACCGCAGCCCGCTCGATTTCTCGGATGAACGCCTCAAGGAAGCTCAGACGAGCCTTGGCCGTCTGGCCAACACGAAGGCATACATCGATGAGCTCGCAAAGAAAGAGGGCAATTCGGATACGGCAGCAGAGCTTGCAGGTACGGCAGCGGAACTGCTGAAGAATTTCTATGAGGCCATGGACGATGACTTCAACACGGCACTGGCCATCAGCCAGATGTTCGCGCTGTCAAAGGAAATCAATATCTATTACCAGGACGTGACGAACGGCGGCAAGGCGTTCGATGCGGAGAATTTTGCCAAGGTCCGTGCGGCCTATATGGAAATGGCCGGCATCATCGGTATTTTCGAGCAGCAGGAAGCAGCCAGGGACGATGGCTTCGCAGACAAGCTCATGGAGATCATCATCGCGCTCCGTCAGGATGCGCGCAAGGAGAAGAACTGGGCACTGGCTGACAAAATTCGCGACGAGCTCAAGGCGGCAGGTGTCGTCCTCGAAGATACGCCGAACGGGGTACGGTGGAAAAAGGCATGAAGTTTTCACGATTCAAGCAGCTGGTAGACATGATGTTCCAGCCGGATGGCGAGGGCGGTATCGTGGAACGATACGCCGAAAAGGACCCGAGGGCCATTCATCCCCTCGTGCTCGCCTATGTCGGTGATGCGTATTTCCATTTGTTCGTGCGCACGCGTCTGCTCTCGTTCGAGCAGGCGCAGGTCCAGGCCCTGCACACGTTCAGCGCGCAGATCGTCTCGGCTGTCTGGCAGGCCAGAGCCTATCAGGGCATTGAGGCGATGCTGACGGAAGAGGAGAAAGGCATCTATCGCCGCGGACGCAATGCCAAGAGCCATGCGCCGCGCAGCGCAAGTGTGGCCGAATACCATGCGAGTACGGGCTTTGAAGCCCTGATTGGCAGCCTCTTCCTCGCCGGCAGGGAAGAGCGCCTCGAAGAAATCTGTGAGGCGTCCTTCCAGGTGATCAGCCGGGCCATGATGAAGTCGATACAGGAACGCCATCTGCCACAGGAATCATGATGGCAGAGCCATGCTGGATGACAGGAGGGAAATTTCACCGATGATCAAAGTGAAACTTTTGGACTATACGCCGGAACCGGAACGCGTCGTGGCCATGGCGGCCCGCCTTTGCTATTCCGCCAGCGGTGCGGAGGAACTCTCCGAACGTCTGGATGACAACAAGGTGCGCGAGATGGTGCGCAAGATGGTGCGCATTGGTCATGGCTCGACGCTGGAGCACGCATCGTTCACCTTCGGCATCGAAGGTGTTTCGCGCGTGCTCACGCATCAGCTTGTACGCCATCGCATTGCAAGCTACGACCAGCAGTCGCAGCGCTATGTGGCGGCACATGGTTTTCAGTACATCACGCCGCCGAGCATCGCGGAAAAGCCCGCTGCCAAGGCCCGTTATGAGGCCCTGATGGAAGAGATTCGCGCCGTCTACGATGAACTGACGGAGATGGGGGTCCCGAAGGAGGATGCCCGCTACGTGCTCGCGAATGCAACGGAAACCAAGATCCTCGTGACGATGAATGCGCGCAGCCTGATGCATTTCTTCAATCTGCGCTGCTGCAACCGCGCGCAGTGGGAGATCCGCGAGATGGCATATAAGATGCTGGCGGAGGTCAAGAAGGTGGCGCCGACGCTCTTCTTCAATGCCGGGGCCAGCTGTGTCAATACGGGCCGCTGCCCGGAAGGTGAGATGACCTGCGGCAGGCTCCAGGAGATGCTCAAGCTGCGGGAAAAGGATTGAATATGGAACGAAAAAATAAAGAGAACAGCAAGAAGTGGGAAAAACGGGACAAGCAGCTGCCGTTCCGGAAGACGCGCGAGCATTCCGCTTCGCGCCCCGAACGCCGTGAGCGCCATGAGGAACCGGCGCGGGAGCTGCCGGATGATGTGCTCGTAGGGCGCAACGCCGTGACAGAAGCACTCAAGTCAGGACGCGGCATCAACAGGATCCTCGTCGCCAATGGCGACCGGGAAGGGTCCATTGCGGAAATCCTGGCCATGGCCAGGGAGCGCGGCGTTGTCGTGCAGAATGTGGAGCGTGCCAAGATTGAATCCCTGGCGTGCGGTCATCGCCATCAGGGCGTACTGGCTTATGTAGCGCCCGTTCCCTATGCGGAGCTTGAGGACATCCTGAATGCAGCGGAGGAAAAGGGAGAACCGCCGTTTCTCGTTCTCCTCGATGAGCTGGAGGACCCGCACAATCTCGGCGCCCTGCTGCGCACGGCCGATGCGACCGGCGTGCACGGCATTCTCATTCCGAAGCGCCGCAGTGTTTCACTGAATGCCACAGTGGCCAAGACTTCGGCTGGCGCAGTCGAATACGTGCCGGTGGCGCGCATCGGCAACGTCGCGCAGACGCTGAAGGCTCTCAAGGAAAAGGGCTTCTGGGTGGCAGGTGCCGATATGGATGACGAGAAGGCGTATTATGAAGCGGATCTCACGGGGCCGCTGGTGCTGGTGGTCGGCAGCGAGGGGAAGGGGATGAGCCGCCTTACAAAGGAGGCCTGCGATTTCATCGTGAGCATGCCGATGGTCGGTCATATCAATTCACTCAATGCATCGGTCGCCGGCTCCATCCTCATGTATGAGTCCATGCGCCAGAGACTTGCGAAGCGCGGCTGATGCCGTGCCTTGACGCACGATGGAAAAAAGGGGTATAATCTCACTGTTGAGAGACAATGCATAAATATTAAACGTCGTGTTTGTAAAGGAGAAGGTGCGATGGGAGCAGAAGCAGACACGGATGACATGGAGGAGATGTACCGCGGGTACGAGCATCTTACCGATGAAGAGATCCTCCTGGACATCAAAGAAAACAACAACAAGGTCGCACTGGATTATCTGATCAACAAGTACCGGAATTTTGTCCGGGCCAAGGCACGCTCGTATTTTCTCATCGGCGCGGATCGGGAAGACATCATTCAGGAAGGCATGATCGGCTTTTACAAGGCCATTCGCGACTTCCGCAATGACAAGCTCTCCTCGTTCCGGGCCTTTGCGGAGCTTTGCGTGACGCGTCAGATCATCACGGCTATCAAGACCGCGACCCGACAGAAACACATTCCGCTGAATTCCTATGTTTCCCTGAATAAACCGATTTACGATGAGGATTCGGACCGTACCCTGCTCGATGTCATATCGGGGGCCAAGGTGTCGGACCCCGAAGAACTCGTCATCAGTCAGGAGGAATTTGCGGATATCGAAGCCAAGATGGAAGAGATCCTTTCCGATCTGGAATGGAAGGTGCTTATGAGCTACCTGGATGGCAAGTCCTATCAGGAGATTGCCGAGGATCTCGGACGTCATGTCAAGTCCATCGACAATGCTCTGCAGCGCGTGAAGCGCAAGCTGGAGAAGTATATGGAGACTCGCAGTGATGATATCGATATCAACACGATTTACAAAGGATTGTCTTCCATCAACAGACGACTGCGTGCTACGGAAGATGATTCTCTGTAATATGGGTTGACAACTATCCCTTGATGGGTTTATCCTATCATAGTAAACAGTTATACTGAAAACTGCATATGAGGGAACAGGTGCCGCCTGCGGGCGGCTGAAAAGAGAAGCCGGTTGAAGGCCGGCGCGGTCCCGCCACTGTAAGGGGAGCGAATCTGCAAGAATGTCACTGGGGAAACCCGGGAAGGCGCAGAGAAGCGATGAACCAAGCCAGGAGAACTGCCTGTCCGAAAATCACCGTTATACCTGCGAGCGATGGGAAGGCGATTTTATATCGATGGCATGACAGCAATGGATATAAGAGGTCTTTTTGCATACGCAAAAGGACCTCTTTTTATATGTTTTTCAAGGATTTGACAGGGAGGAATTTCGATGAAGAAATGGGAAAAATTACTGGCAGCAGGTCTTTTCTGCACGGCAGTAGCCGGCTTTTACAATCCGGCTGCAGAAGCTGCATATCAGCTGAACCCGGAAGTCAAGAATGCGACGATGGCTCTGAAGACGGCTTCGGAAATCGGTGTCCTGACGAATGAGAACAAGGACCTGGCCAACCTGCAGAATAAAGATGCCATTGTGGTCATGACGTTTGGCACGACGTTCAAGGATACGCGCATGAAGACCATCGATGCAACGGTCAACGCAATCAAGGCTGCGCATCCCGGCGTCAAGGTCGTGACGGCTTATACGTCCCATATCATCATCGACCGCGTCGCCAAGAACGAGGGCATCAAGTTCCCGACGCCGGAGGAAGCACTGGACCAGCTCAAGGCAGAAGGCTACAGCCGCGTGGCGCTCGTTTCCCTCGATGTCATCCCGGGCATGGAGTACAATTACGACATGGGCGTTTATCAGAACTACAAGAATCAGTTCAAGAAGATGACGCTTGGTACTTCGCTCATGTACTGGCAGGGACAGGCCGAGCAGCCGGATGATGTGACGGAGACCATCAAGGCTCTTGCCACGCAGTTCCCGAAGCAGGGCAAACATGATGCCATCCTCATCATGGCACATGGCACGCCGCAGGTATCGAACGCGTATTATTCCGTCATTCAGGCCAAGATCGACGAGCTCGGCTACAAGAATGTATACGTCTACACCGTTGAGGGCTGGCCGTCTCTTGAGACTGTCATGCCGAAACTCAAAGCCAATGGCATCAAGAATGTGACGCTGATGCCGATGATGATGGTGGCCGGCGACCATGCCAACAACGATATGGCAGGTTCGGACCCGGATTCCCACAAATCCATCCTCGAGAAGGCCGGCTATACCGTCACGCCGTACATCCACGGCATCGGCGAAAACAAGGCCGTACAGGCTCTCTACGTTGAGCGTGCCAACGATGCATGGCAGGCTCTTGAAGCACCGAGCAAATGAGCTGAGCCATAGGCCTTTCTCAGAATTTGGCGAAAAAGCAGGAGGATGGGAACGTTGCGTCGAAATTAGTCAATAAATTGAACAGATTGGCAGGACGCATGTCTTATCGGTCTTGTTTTCACCCATACCACTTTTTCTATGTCAATGAGAGGAAGGATTAATTATGGCAGAAATGACAAAGAAAGCCCAGATCTTTCAGGATTTCCTGAAAGAAAAAAAGATTGAAGCATTTGAGGTAGAAACCCTTCCCGACGATCCGGAACAGACGACGGCGTTCCGTTCCCATGTCGAGGTAGATGGCCAGCGCCTGCCGATGCTGGTACTTCTGGACCACAGCGTATTTTCGATGATTCGCGTGCAGATTTCGCCGCGCTGCCGTACGGCAGAGAATGAAAAGGCCGTGCTTGAATTGGCCAATGAACAGAATTTCAAATACAAGCCCTTCAAGCTTTACTTCGATAAAGAAGGTTCTTTGATTCTTGACATCTGCCTGCTGACGCCGGATGAGGATTCCAAGGAACTCGGCAATATGCTCTACGCCATGTTCGACGTAATGATTGGCTACCTCAACGAGAATTATCGCGCTTTGATGAAGGCCATCTGGTAAGCTCGAAAGACTCTGGAAAATGCCATCGCAGGCATGATTTACCTGCGGTGGTATTTTTTATGCATATTCTAAAAAAATCATATAAAAGTGTTGACAAGTCAATCCGTATCCTGTATCATAATACAAGTCACCGAGAGATACGGCAACTGCAAAAAGCTCAAAAGCCTTGATTGGCAAGGGTTTTGCGGAAGCCGAAAGACTTGAAAAAGAGATAAAAAACTTCTTGACAAGGCATTATCGATGCGATAAGATATAAAAGTCGCTTGAAGCGAGAGCTTCGA
>NZ_QRVW01000037.1:0-21105 GCF_003458855.1 Mitsuokella sp. AF21-1AC | reverse complement strand
TAAGGTGCTACCACAGGTAATTGGCCCTTATAGGGCCAGAGTAAACCACCAGTTTAACTGGTGGTTTTGATTTCATCGTTAGCGACGAAAATTCTCCTGCATTGTATCCTAGCACAAGTTGCCGCGCTTGTCTTGTGACTCAGTTGCCATTGTAAAAGCGCCCCAGAGGGGCTTAGCCCGACTATTGCAGCGTATGTCTGGCAGGACTTTGCAGCAACGCACCGAATTCTATTGTTGTGAGATTTCGTCAAAGGGGAGGAATCATCATGGAAACAATCGAAGAACATGTTTTTGCGCGGAAGCGGTGGGTACTGGAAAAAATGCTCGCTTTTGGCTTTTGCCAATCTGGGGATGGCTACGTGCTCGAGCGAAGCTTCCTGGATGGAGATTTCAAGGCAGTTCTGTCTGTGACGGAGAAGGGGAAGGTTGCGGGACGCGTGATTGACACGACCACCCAGGATGATTACTACCAGTTGAGACAGAAAAATGCCACAGGTGCGTATGTCAATACGGTCCGCGCGGCTTATGAGCGGCTTCTGGAGGAGATTGCGGCGGCCTGCTGTCAGGAGGTGCTGTTCGCGTCCGACCAGGCCAACCGTCTGACACGGTACATCCTTGAGCGTTTTCGGGTTGAGCCGGACTTCCCTTGGGAGAAAGAAGCGCGCTATCAGGCGTACGGCGTGTTCCGCCATGCGTCCAACCGCAAGTGGTTCGCCCTGATTATGCGCGTGAAGCGCGCCGTGCTCGACAAGGACGGCAATCCTGCTCTCGTCGACGTCATCAATCTGAAGATCCAGCCCGAGCACGGCGACGCCCTCCACCAGCTGCCCGGCGTCTATCCCGCCTACCACATGAACCACAAGACATGGATTTCCGTCGTACTGGACGACACCCAAACCGATGCGGCCATCATGAAATGGATTGATGACAGCTACCGGTTCACGGAATAAATGCGGGAGAGTGATGAAAGTGAGACGGGAATCTAGTCGAGCTGGCAGAATATCAAATAGGAGAGATTACATGCTGACAAGATTTTCACCGAGGACAATCAAGGCGTTGGCATCGTATGTGTATGTCTATTCTGATCCGGACACGAGGGAGCCGTTCTATGTGGGGAAGGGCAGGGGCAATCGCGTCTTTGACCACCTGAAGGATACGGCGGATACGCCGAAGGCAGCGAAAATTCGTCATCTCCTGCGTCATGGCAAGGAGCCGCTCATCGAGATCCTCGTCTATGGCCTCGACGAAGAAACGGCCCTGAAAGTGGAGGCTGCTGCCATCGACCTGCTCGGCATCGACCATCTCACCAATGAAGTCCGCGGCTTTGAGTCGAGGCGATATGGCCGCATCACGGTCGAGCAGCTGGAAGCACAGTATCATTCTACATTCCTGTGGGAAGAGGACATCGTGGATAAGCTCATGATGATCCGGATTAGTGCTACCTACAGCGACGCACTGTCGCCGCTGGAACTCTACGAGATGACGCGCGGGTTCTGGCGCGTCGATGTGGAGCGTGCGCGGCAGGCCGACTATGTGCTGGCTGTCTATCAGGGCATTGTCCGCGAAGTCTATCAGGTCGCCGACTGGTTCCCCGGCGGGGCGACATTTATGCAGCGGGAAGAAGATGGAGCATGGGCCAGGGAATGCTACGAATTTGTAGGTCGGATTGCCGACGAGCCCATCCGCCAGAGATACCGCTTGAAAAACGTCGCGCACTTCTTCCCAAAAGGATGTCAGACGCCGATACGGTATCTGCTGTGAAGGAGAAGCAGGCACAAAAATCCCGGCGCATGAGCAGTACGCCGGGATTTTTGCTGTGTATTATATCTTAGGAGAGCTTTGCGCTTCTTGAAAGAAGCTGCTAACGAAAGCCTGTACATAATATAGCATATATAGCATACTTGAGAATGAATATCAAATATAAAATTGAAAATTTTTATCAATAACCAAAAGACGCCCCGGTTCTGCTCAACCGGAGCGTCTTTTCGATTTCATCGTTAGCGACGAAAACTCTCCTGGATGGTATTCTAACACACTTTGCCGCGCTTGTCTTGTAACTCAGTCGCTATTGCGAGAGATGTTACAGTCCAACTGATGAATAAGATGTGTCCGACTACTACAGCAGATTCCCTGATGATGGTATAATAATCTAAGGAATTACGAATGGTTTGGTGGTGATCACATGGAAACGGACAAGTCTCTCTTATCGGAGGAAGATATCAAGCATCGCTACATCACGCCGGCGTTGGAGCGGGTCTGGCCAGCGTCGGATATTCGCATGGAGCTGCCGATCACGGCGGGGCGGGTCAATATCAAGGGGAATATGGAGGTGCGCGAGCGGCCGAAGTTCGCCGACTACGTGCTTTATACGGAGTCGGGACATCCGCTGGCTGTCGTCGAGGCGAAGGACAATAACCATACGATTTCGTTTGGCATGCAGCAGGCCAAAACGTATGCCCAGATGATGGACCTCCCGTTTGCCTACAGCTCGAATGGCGACGGCTTTGTTGAGTACGATTTTCTGACGGGTATCGAGCACGAGCTTTCACTCGATGCGTTCCCGACGCCTGCCGAGCTTGTCGCGCGGCTCAAGGAGGAAGGCCAGCTGACGGAGGAGCAGGTCAAGGTCATCGAGCAGCCCTTCTATGTATCGGAGGGAACGTTTGCACCGCGCTACTATCAGCGCGTAGCCGTCGACCGCACGCTCGACGCAATCGCGCGCGGCAAGACTCGCCTACTGCTTGTCATGGCGACGGGCACGGGCAAGACGTACACGGCCTTCCAGATCATCTACCGGCTGCGCAAGACGGGGCTCGGGAATAAAATCCTATACCTCGCCGACCGCAATATCCTCGTCGACCAGTCCATTCAGCAGGATTTCCGGCCGCTCGCGAATGTCATTCACAAGGTCAACTACACGGCCGACGACCCCAAGACGATCACGTCGTACGAAGTCTATTTCTCGCTTTATCATCAGCTTTTCGGCGAGAACGACGAGGAGCGCTTCCGCGAGCTCTTCCGTCCGGATTTCTTTGACCTCATCGTCATCGATGAGTGCCACCGCGGCTCTGCGAAGGCCGACAGCCGATGGCGCAAGGTTCTTGAATACTTCCAGTCAGCTATTCAGATTGGCATGACGGCTACGCCGAAAGAAACGGCCTATGTCTCGAACATCAACTACTTCGGCGAGCCAGTCTACACCTACAGCCTGCGACAGGGCATCGACGATGGGTTCCTCGCGCCATTCCGTGTCATTAACGTGCAGACTAACATCGGCGAGGGCTGGCGACCGCGCAAAGGTCAGCTCGACTTCTTCGGCAACGAGATCGAGGACCGCATCTACAACAACACCGACTACGACTATCATATCGTCATTGAGGACCGCATTCGCGAAGTCGCTGCGCGCATCACCTACTACCTGCGCCACACCGACCGCATGGCCAAGACCATCGTCTTCTGTGCCGATGAGGCCGCCGCGGAGCGCATGCGCCACGCGCTCGCCCAGCAGAACGCCGACATGATGAAGAAATACCCCAACTACGTCGTGCGCATCACAGGCAGCGACCCTTACGGCAAGAGTCAGCTCGGCTACTTCATTTCCGTCGCTTCGCCAACGCCTGTCATTGCAACGACTTCCAAATTGCTCTCAACTGGTGTTGACAGCAAAATGGTCAAACTTATCGTACTAGACGAGAATATCACCTCGATGACCATGTTCAAGCAGATCATCGGCCGCGGCACGCGCCTGCGCTACGACGAGGGCAAACGCAGCTTTGTCATTATGGATTTCCGCGGCGTCACGCGTCTCTTCGCCGACCCCGACTGGGATGGCTCCATCATCGAGGACCCCGGCTTCGAGTCGGGCGAGGGAGAAGATGGCAAGTCGACTGGCGGCAGAGGAAAAGGCGGCGGGGGAGGCAGCGGCGAGCCCGCCGTCAAGCCCTTCGTGCGCGCCGATGGCTGCAAGGTCTACACTGTGCAGGAGACGATCGCCGTCTACGACGCAGGTGGCAAGCTCTTGAAACAGGAGAACATCATCGACTACACCAAGGAGAATATCCTCGGCCAGTTTGGCGACCTCCATGCTTTCATCCACGAGTGGAACGCCGCCGAGAAGAAGCAGGCCATCGCCGATGCCCTCGCGAAGCGCGGCATCGACCTCGACAAGCTCAAGCACGCGATGAAGATGGACGATGTCGACGACTTCGACTTCATCTGTCACGTCGCCTACGACCAGAAGCCCCTGACGCGCCGCGAGCGCGCCGAGAGCGTCCGGAGGCGCGACTTCCTGAGCTGCTACAGCGGCGCCGCGCGCGCCGTCCTCGAGACGTTGCTCGAGAGCTACAAGGACCTCGGCATCAAGAACATCGAGAAGGCCGACGTGCTGCGCATGAAGGACTTCCAGAAATTCGGCACACCCGGGCACATCGGCAAGCTCTTCAATGGCAAGAAAGGCTACGAAGAAGCCGTGCGCGCCCTCGAACAAGAACTATACAAGGCAGGTTAAGACAATATGGCAACAAATCTAGGCGGACTCGTAAAACGGCTCCAAGACATCATGCGCAACGATCCCGGCATCAACGGCGACGCCCAGCGCATCGAGCAGATCATCTGGGCACTTTTCCTCAAGGTCTACGATACCAAGGAAGAGGACTGGGAGATGGATGAAGACGACTATAGGTCCATCATCCCCGAGCCCTACCGCTGGCAGAACTGGGCCCACGACGACGGCACGGGCACGGCCTATACGGGCGAGGAGCTCCTCGATTTCGTCAACGACCTCTTCACCGTGCTCAAGAACCTCTCCATTACGCCCGACATGCCCAAGAAGAAGCGCATCGTCAAGACGATGTTTGAGGAGACGAACCAGTACATGAAGGACGGCGTCCTGCTGCGCCAGGTCATCAACGTCATCGACGATATCAATCTCGAGAGCTACGACAACATGCACGCCCTCGGCGACATCTACGAGACCATCCTCAAAGAGCTGCAGTCGGCAGGCCGCGCTGGTGAATTCTACACACCGCGCGCCGTCACCGACTTCATGGCCGACCGCATCGAGCCGCACCTCGGCGAGCGCATGGCCGACGGTGGGAGTGGACGGTAGCATGATGGTGGTGTTCCGGGATAGGACGGGGATGTCATATTGACTGTGCAATCCAATGATATTTTCTATCTATCCAATCTTAAATTTAGGAAAAGTAATTCACTACATTCATTTTGCAGTCATGGTGAAATTTTCAGCACTTGCTTCAATATGGAAATAAATCCTGCTGCTTGAGGCAACGGTTTTAACGCAAATATGATTCCCGTGGGCGAAGAAAAATCCCACTCCACATCGATGGTGCGAAAGGCAGATGACATGATTTTGAAACTCTCTCTTGTAAGCAAAATATCATGCGGATGTTCCATAAAGGTGTTCGCCGTATAGAAAGCTGCCAGAGGTTCCGTACGAATGTTTGGATAAGTTTTCTCTATGAATTTGCAGAGTTTGTCCACCGCAGGTGATTCCCTTGGAGGGGTTAGGATGGTGAGGTGGGAAAGGTCGGCAAGTGTCAGGATTTCCTTCTGGCTCAAAGGATGGGAAAAGGGAACCGCTAGTTTGAATTTTTCTTCCCCTAACTTAAATACACAGAAATTTTTGTACCATTCCTTCACATCGTAGGGGGAGGTTATGCAGTCGAACTCTGTACCCAGGACAGAGGACAGCCACTTCGCATTGAATTGATTATCATCGAAAGGAATGATCTGTAGGGAGAAATTTCTTTGTAGCAATTCCGAATCCTGCCATAAAGCTGTCAATAAAGTTGCAGGACGCATCATAGAGGCTCCTACCCGAATCCGCACCTTGTCCTTGGCAGAAATGGCTCTTACTTCTGCCATTGCTTGGTCAGTTTGTTTTTTTATGGCGAGAAGTTTGGTTTGCAGCATTTGTCCGGCACGGGTCAGAGATACCCCACGGTTTGTTCGCACAAAGAGCACAGCTTTGACTTCGCCTTCCAGCTCATTCATCTGATTCATCACCGCAACCGGGGAGACAAAAAGTTTTCCTGCAGCCTTGGAGAAACTGCCTGTCTCTGCCACGGCAAGGAATGTCATGTAAATTGAAGCAATCAATTGTAGCACCCTCTTTTGCATTAAGTCTAAGTTGATGCCATATTAACTTATTTCCCACTTCCCGTCAATGTTCCCGGCTGCTATACTGTAATCATCAAGAACAAAGGAAGTGGAGAATAAGATGGACAGAACAATGATTCTGATCGGTGCAGGCAGGGGCCTTGGAAATGCCGTGGCAAGGGAATTTGCCTCCCACGGTTTCCGTGTGGTCTTGGTAGCGAGGAATGAGGAGCGGCTGAGAGACTATGTGAATGAACTTCGTCAGCAGGGGTTCGAAGCGGACTTCAAAGTGGCTGACGCCTTTTACCCGGAGACTTTGACGAAAGCAATCCAGGAGACAGCAATGGAATACGGAACCCCTGATGCGTTGGTCTACAATGTGGGAATCACAGTGCCGGACGGCAGCAGGGAAATCACCAGCCAGATGCTGATGGAAAGGTATCAGGTGGACGCTGCCAGCGCATATCATTCGGCAATGGTGGTGGCAACAGCAGAATTTGCGGAGAAAAAAGGTGCCATCATCTTCACCGGAGGCGGCTTTGCCAAGACTTTCCAGCCAATCCTTTCCCTTAAACCACTCTGCATTGACAAGGCAGCCCTGAATGCCATGAACATCGTGCTCCACCATGAGCTGGAGCCAAGGGGAATCTTTGTGGGAAGCGTCCTCGTCAGCGGTGTGATAACTCCCGGAGATGCGCGGTATGACCCGGCCAGGATTGCCAAAGAATATTGGAAGATGTATGAGGAGCGGCAGGAATATCAAGTACTTTACTAAGATGGGAGGCGATAGAATGTCAAAGGATTTGGTGGTATTTTATTCATGGGGTGGCAACACCAAGGCCGTGGCCGAATACATCGGTCAGAAAACAGGGGCGGAATTGCTGGAGTTGAAAGTCAAGGTTCCTTATCCGAGGGATTACCGTGCCTGTGTCAACCAGGCTGGCAAGGAAGGAAAGGCTTATGAGCCGGAACTTGCTGTCAGCGTGCCGGATTTGAGGGGCTATGGCAGGATTTATGTGGGCTCCCCTTGCTGGTGGGGCACCATTGCAAATCCCGTGAGAACATTCCTGCATCAAAACAATCTCACAGTCAAGACTATCGCGCCCTTTATGACCCACGGGACAAGCGGTCTGCACATAGCGGATATTAAAGGTCTGTGCCCTGATTCCAAAATCCTGGAGGGGTTGGGCATATACAACTGCTATCAGGTCAGCACCACGGTGGACAAGCCTGAGAATATGGGAGATTTCCATCCTCTGGTGGATGCCTGGCTGCAGAGAATCAATTTGCAATGATGAAATTTAGAGAGGAGCATGCAACGTGAAGGGATTTGAAGATAAAGTAGTATTGGTCACCGGCGGCGGAACCGGCATTGGCCGCGGCGTTGCCCGGCGGTTTGCCTCAGAGGGGGCGAAGGTTTTCCTTGTGGGCCTTGACGAAGAGGAGCTCAAGGAGTCGGCTGCCTTTGATAGCAAAATGGCATATATGGCGGGGGATATCACCAAGGACGAAACCCTTGACAAAGTAACTGCGGAGATAAAGAGCCGCTATGGCAGACTGGATATTTTGGTCAACAATGCGGGCTGGGCCCCAGTGACTCCCCTGGCCACCGTGAAGATGGAGGAATACGACAAGGTATTTTCCATCAATGTCCGCGCCCTGGTCAATATGACCATCCATGTCCTCCCGCTCTTGAAGGAAAGCCGGGGCAATATCATTAATATGTCCAGTGCCGTATGCGAGAATCATCTGCTGAATATGTCCATGTATGCCGGGACAAAAGCGGCAGTGGAAATCTTCACAAAGATCTGGGCCAAGGAACTGGCCAAAGACGGGGTGCGAGTGAATGCCCTCAGTATCGGCTCCATTGAAACGCCCATCTACGGAAAGACCGACCTCTCGGACGGCGACATCCAGGAGCATATTGAGAAAGTCACCGCCATGATACCCCAAGGACATTTTGGCAAGCCGGAAGATGTGGCAGCGGTTGCGGCCTTCCTCGGCTCAGAGGAAGCGAGGTTTGTCACTGGCTCCATCTATGGCGTGGACGGCGGACTGGGAGCATAAGGAGAGATAACATGATACGGCATATCTTCATCGGAACCTTCAAAGATGATATCAGTGAGGACATCAAGCAGAAGGAACTGGCCGATATGAAGGCCATGAAAGAGCAAATTCCCGGCATCGTGGATTTGAAAATCGGTTTCAGCACTGGCTGGGCTGGCACACTGAACCAGATTGTTATGACCGTGGATTTTCGGAGCAAGGCAGATTTCGATGTTTATATGAAACATCCTTACCACATGGATTACATCGACAAGACCGGCACGGAGTATTTCGACCGTTCCACCTTCGCGGCGGCGCAGTTTGAATTCGAGGATTGACAGACCGGGGTTGGGATTTTATCATGGAAGCAGCAATACAAAGCGATAGGAGGCAGAGGAACATGGCAAAGGGAAATCTTGGCTTTGGTTGGATGCGATTGCCGCTGAAATCCGGCGATACGGGTGACATTGACCATGGGCTGGTCAAGAAAATGGTGGACGAGTATATGGCGGCAGGTTTCAACTATTTTGACACGAGCTTTGTCTATCACGACGGAAAGAGCGAGAACGCCATCAAGGAGTGTCTTGTAAAGCGCAAGCCCAGGGACAGCTTCCTCCTGGCCTCGAAACTACCCACCTTCATCATCAAGGAGGAGCAGCAGGTAGTGGATATTTTCCGGCATCAGTTGGAGAATTGCGGCGTGGATTATTTTGACTACTTCCTGCTGCATAACCTGAACCTTATCCGCTATGAGAGGGAAGTCAAGTCCTGCCGTATGTTCGAGCACTTGCAGGAGTGGAAGAAGGAGGGAAAAATCCGCCATATCGCATTTTCCTTCCACGACTCCGCCGATGTGCTGGACAAAATCCTGTCAGAACACCCAGAGGTGGAAGCGGTTCAGATCGTGGTGAATTATTTCGATTGGGAGGCCAGCTTCATCCAGGCACGGAAGTGCTATGAAACCATTCGGAAGCACGGACGCCAGGTCCTCATCATGGAGCCGGTAAAGGGCGGTCTTTTGGCAAAGGCACCGAAAGAGGCCGAAAAACTCCTGAAGGGGGCGCAGCCCGAGGCATCCATCGCCTCCTGGGCTATGCGTTTCGCGGGAGAGCTTGAGGGCGTACTTGCCGTGATCTCCGGCATGTCGAATCCGGAGCAGGTAAAGGATAATATTGCCACCATGCAGAACTTGAAGCCCCTTTCGGACAAGGAGAGGGAATTGCTGCGTAAAGTTGTCCGCATCTACCATGCCAGTGGCCCTGCCCAAATGTCGGATTTCTCCGCCTATGAAAAAATAAATCCCCGCGGCATTTCCGCAGCCGCCGTTGTGGAGACATGGAACAGCTGCCTGCTCCAGCCTGTGCCGACCTTTGCCGCCGAGCAGAATTATTTCAGCACCGAGAAGGCCAAGCATAAAATTAAAATGGATGAACCGTGTTTACCAGAAAAAATCATGCTGGAAGACGGAACGGATGCCACAAAATTGGTCAAGGAAGCCGAGAAATTCCTGACGGAAACAATGTTTTTCAAGTATGACGTGTAGGGAAGAAAAGGCTTCTATGCGGAAAAAATGATAGTCTTACAAATCGGCAAATTGGAACATTATAAATTCGTGAGTCAATAAGAAGGGGGGTGCAAAATCCCCACCGAGGGGGTGCAAATGCACCCCCCTTCTCTTTTTCTCAAAGCCTTGTCCCGTACGGCTTCAGAGGCATACTCGTTTAACGATAGGCAGGGGGGTGCAAGGGGGTTCATCGTTAATCGAGTATAGGGGGTGCATCGTTATTTTGTATCAAAATTAGCGGTAAAGGGGAGCTTCGGGATCAGGATCTCATCAAGGAGTTCGATGCCAGGCTGTGGGGCAGCCTGGTGGATTTCATCACAGTGTACAGCAAAGATGATATCCGGGTGACCTTCAAGGACGGGACGGAAATCAGAGCATAAAAAAGTCAGGGCAGTTTGCCAACTGAATGGCAGCTGCCCTGACTTTTTTATATTGCTTTTAACTGGGCGCGCAGTCTGGCTTCCGCTTTGTGATAAATGGTATCCAGAATATCCGCGTCATCTAAGCCCATGATATCAGCTCCTTGTTGTAGATTCCTTTTGTTCCAGTATACCATGATGGCGCAGATTTGTAAGGAAAAGAGTGAACCTGCCTATGCGCACGGGGGTGTTCAAAATCCCTGCTATCGTTCGATTGTATCAAATACAGACACCTTTGAGACTTCGCCTGCGGCACCGGCGGCTTCCTCGTTAGCTGGCTGCGCGAACTCGAGAAGCAGATCGCGGCGCCCGACGACCGCGCCCTCTGGAACCACTCCGTTTACGGCATCGAGAAGAAGCAGTTCCCCTACATGCTCGCCATCACCAACCTGCTGCTGCACGGCGTCGACAACCCCGACATCGACCACGGCAACAGCCTGCTTCACGACGTCCTCGACTACACGGAGAAAGACAAGTTCGACAAGATTCTCATGAATCCGCCGTACGGCGGCAGCGAGAAGAAAGACGTCATGAGCCACTTCCCCGACGACCTCGCTGACAGCGAGACGGCCGACCTCTTCATGAGCGTCATCCTCTACCGGCTCAAGCAGGGGGGCCGCGCCGCCGTCGTCCTGCCCGACGGCTTCCTCTTCGGCACTGACAACACGAAAGTCAACATCAAGAAGAAGCTCATGGCCGAGTGCGACCTGCACACCATCATAAGGCTGCCCGGCAGCGTCTTCGCGCCCTATACGAGCATCACGACGAACATCCTCTTCTTCGACCGCACACACCCGACTGAGAAGACCTGGTTCTACCGCCTCGACATGCCAGAGGACTACAAGCACTTCAGCAAGACAAAGCCCATGCGCCTCGAGCACTTCGACCCCGTCAAAGCGTGGTGGTCAGACCGTCAGGAAATCCTCGAGGGGGACTTCCCCAAAGCCAAGTGCTACACCATAGACGAGATCGCTGCAGGTGGTTACAATCTCGACCTCTGCGGCTTCCCGCACGAAGAAGAAGAGATCCTCGAGCCCATGGAGCTCATCCAGAAGTATCAGGAACAGCGCAAATCCCTCAACGACGATATCGATAAAATCCTTGCCCGCATCATCGCCAAACTGGAGGAAAACGCATGAACGCACAAGACCTCAAAAACAGCATCCTCCAGCGCGCCATCGAAGGCAAGCTCGTGCCACAGCGCAAAGAAGAGGGCACAGCCAAAGAGCTGCTCGCCGAGATTCGCGCCGAAAAGGCAAGGCTCGTCAAAGAAAAGAAAATCAAGAAAAGCAAGCCATTGCCAGAGATAACGGATGACGAAAAGCCATTTGATATTCCGGATAGCTGGGAGTGGGTGAGATTAGGAGATATAGGGGCATTAGTACGTGGTTCAGGGATTAAGCGAAGCGAAACGACTGATGAAGGAAAACCATGTGTGCGTTACGGAGAACTTTACACTACATATCGTACACGATTTTCTGCTGTGATGTCCCATACATCAGAAGAAGTATTCAATAAGAGCAAAAAAGTTCATAAAAACGATATATTAATGGCCCTGACTGGTGAAAACAAATGGGATATTGCTCTTGCTGTCGTTTATGAAGGTGAAGAAGAAATTGCTATGGGAGGCGATATGACAAAGTGGGAATATCATGGTATGAATCCTATTTACCTTACCATGGTAATTAATTCTCCATATGGTATCGCATGCAAAAGAAATATGGCCACGGGAGACATTATTGTACATATCTCAAATAACAAACTTTCAGAGATTGCATTGCCAATCCCTCCTCTTGCTGAGCAGTGCAGAATTGTTGCTAAGATTGAAGAACTCCAGCCCGATATCGATGCCTACGGCAAGGCCCAGACCAAGCTGCAAGCCATCGAGCAACACTTCCCTAATGATATGAAAAAGAGCCTGCTCCAATACGCTATCGAAGGCAAACTCGTGCCCCAGCGCAAGGAAGAGGGCACTGCCAAAGACCTGCTCGCCGAGATCCGCGCCGAGAAAGCAAGGCTCATCAAAGAGAAGAAAATCAAGAAAACCAAGACCCTGCCTGCCATCACCGATGACGAAAAGCTATTCGATATCCCCGATAGCTGGGAGTGGCTTAGATTAGGTGATATCGCTACAATTGTAACAGGTGGTACACCTAGCAAAAGTCAACCGCTATATTATGGAGGTGAGTTCCCATTTTATAAACCAGTAGATATACAAGATAATAAATATCTAAATACTCCAAAAGAATTTTTATCAACTAAGGGAAAGGAAAAGGCTAAATTTATTCCTAAAGGGTCAATAGCTGTTAATTGTATTGGTAATATAGGAAAATCAGCCATTTTACCTCATGATGGCACTACGAATCAGCAAATAAACTCGATTTGCTATTATATCTACCCAAACTATTTATACTGGTTTTGTCAATCTATAATATTCATTTCACAATTGAAGAAGGTTTCTTCTATGACAACCATACCAATTGTAAATAAAAGTAAAGTTGAGCAATGTATGATACCACTGCCTCCCCTTGCCGAGCAGCACCGCATCGTTGCCAAGCTCGAGGAACTCCTGCCGCTCTGCCAGCAGCTCGCCCACCATCCCTGATTGCCGCTATAGCCGACTGCTCCGCATCCAAGGCAGAAGCGACAACGTCCATACATAGCACCAAACAGAAAACGCCATCGGAACGCAATGATTCCGATGGCGTTTTTCAGGTTTATGCTTGCCGTTTCACGTAGGCCAGGACGATTTCGGGGGCGGGGCCCAGGCGGAAGAGCTGTCCCCAGGCGCCGTAGCCGCTGGAGACGATGGCCAGCAGAGAGCCGAAGAAGGCGGCTCCGTAGTCGAGCGCGAAGATGCGACGGGTGACCAGGCGGTTGGGCCAGAACTGGCCGGCGTGGGTATGGCCGGCAAAATAGAGGCTGGCGCCGCGGGAGGCGGCCTGCTCGATGCGCAGGGGTTCATGTTCCATGACGATGTGGAAGTCCTCTTCGTCGAGCTGCGGGAATTCCGCATGCGGGGCGATCATATAGTCTTCCATGCCCGTCAGTGTGACGCCGGCGGCCAGGCGTGCCGTCTGGCCGCGCAGGCAGTGGATGCCGTATGAAAACAAGCGATGCTGTTCTTTCCGGAGATCCAGCCCGTACGTGTCGTGGTTGCCGAAGACGGCGTAGACGCCCCACGGGGCCTTGAGGCCATCGAAGCCGGAAAAGCTCTTGTCCCAGAGCACGTATTCGAGGTTCCCGTCGATGAGGTCGCCGCCGAGCAGTACGAGATCCGGCTGCAGGGCCATGAGATCGTCGCGCAGTTTGCGCGCAAACGGGGCACCGAGTACAGCGCCCAGATGGATGTCGCTCGCAAAGGCCACGGAGAAATCGCGTTCAATCGGCTTTGTCGTCGTCAGCTGCACGCTGCGCACGATGGGATGACGTGCGCGCCGGGCGCCGATGAAGAGCAGCATCAGGATGACCAAGAGCATGCCCCGCCCGTAGAGAACGGCGAAGACGTCATGCCACCAGGCAAGGGTGAGGCCGAAGGGCTGGAGCAGGCAGATGAGCCAGACGATAAACGCCGGCACCAGCAGCATCGTTGCATAATAGCCGTAGACGAACCAATAGCCGCCAATCCTGGCTAAGAATCGCGTCATAACGAGCGGCAGATGGCGGGCGAGGATGTTTGGCACCAGGTAGACAAAGGGCAGCATGAGCATCATCAGCAGCAGCCAGCCGGCAGGTATCGGCAGTGCCCAGCGCAGGAGCAGCCACTGTCCAAGTCCCGAAAGTTCTCCCAATCCCCACAAGATCCAATAAAATTGATAACGGTGTTTCAAATCATCACCTCAGTTTATCAGAAAGCGCCGTAAACCCCCTAACTTTAGTTATGGGAATATAAGGCGCGTCCGCCGAATTTACGTAAGTAATTGAAGGCGGACAATTACTTTAAGTATTGTATTAGCTAAGATTATATAGTATAATACAAATATGAACAGAGTATATCATTCAAACCACAATATTGTATATTCCTGTAAGTATCACATTGTTTTCTGTCCTAAATATCGTCGAAAAGTGCTCGTGAATGGCGTGGACGTGAGATTGAAGGAGCTCATACATTCCATTGCTGACGAAAATAACTTTGACGTCATTGAAATGGAAATCATGCCAGATCATGTGCACCTGCTGCTGGAAGTTGACCCACAGTTTGGTATCCACAAAGCGGTGAAGACAATCAAGGGCAAAACGTCGAGGGTACTAAGACAGGAATTTCATTGGCTGACAACGAAACTGCCGACACTTTGGACAAATTCGTATTTCTGTTCAACGATTGGCGGTGCGCCGCTCGAAATCGTCAAGCAGTATATCGAAAGCCAAAAGACATCGCAAAGGAAGTGAGAAAATGGAAACGTACACGCTCGGCTATAAATTCCGCATCTATCCTAACAAGACGCAGGAAGGTCTCATCAACCGCACGCTCGGTTGCGCACGTTTCGTGTTCAACCACTTCCTCGCGGTCAGGCGCGACGAATGGAAGGCTAATCACAATTCACTGACCTACGTCAAGACAAGCAAGTTGCTCACCGACCTCAAGAAACGCGAGGAAACTGCATGGCTTTCTGAAGTGGACAGCATGGCATTGCAGGAATCCCTGCGGAATCTTGACCGTGCCTATGAGAACTTCTTTAAGAGGCGGGCAAGATACCCGCGCTTCAAGTCGAAGCATAATCACAGCCAGTCCTACCGGACGCGCAACCAATCGAACGGCATCCGCATCGTGGAAAATCGTATCAAGCTGCCGAAAATTGGCCTTGTGAAAATCAAGCAGAGCCGTGCTTTTGAGGGCAAGATCCAGAGCGCTACGGTCAGCCGCACAGCGTCTGGGAAATATTTCGTTTCCCTTTGTGTCGAGACAGACAAAACGATGTTGTTCCGTCCGAACGGTGGAAAGCAGATTGGCATCGATGTCGGATTAAAGGCGTTCTGCTTGGATAGCGACGGCAACGTGATACAAAGCCCGCGCCCGCTGAAAAAGCTCCAGCGCAAGCTGCGCAGAGCACAACGCCGACTTTCCCGCAAGTTGCCGAAGTCCATGAACCGGGACAAGGCACGTGTTCGTGTTGCTCGTGTGCATGAGCGCATCGCAAACATCCGCAGGGACTTCCTGCACAAGTTGTCCACGCGGCTTGCCCGTGAAAACCAAACGGTTGCCGTGGAACACCTGAATGTCAAGGGGATGCTACGAAATCACAGACTTGCAAAGTCCATTTCCGATGCAAGCTGGAGCGAAATTTTCCGTCAGCTCACGTACAAGACGGAACTGCATGGCGGTGAACTGCTGAAAGTGGATACCTTTTACCCGTCGAGCCAGACATGCTCTGTCTGTGGCTATCGGAACCCGCTGACAAAGAATTTGAGTGTCCGCGAATGGGACTGCCCGGGGTGTGGAACGCATCACGACAGAGACGTGAATGCTGCGAAGAATATCCTGCGCAAAGCGTTGGAAGACAAATCTAAAACGGCGTGAACAGAAATAAAACGTACCGTGGGACACACGGGAACTCACGCTTGGGGAAATCGTGTAAGACGCCAATTCTTCGGAGGCGGCGCAGTGATTGTTGAACCAAGAATCCCCTGCCTTCAGGCATGGGGAGTGTCAATTGCTGCATATTAGATAGAAGAAACCTCCAGAGATCACTTCTCCAGAGGTTTTCTTTTTTGATACTACGGTATCACGTTTAGCATATTTTGTCTATGGCTTTTCTGATGGACGAATGGTCTGGCTCAAGACAGTGAGACGAGACGTTTTTCTTCTCCCGTAGATTCGCTCTGCTGGTGCTCGGTGAAGAGTTCGTCCTGCTCTTCATAGACGAGGACAGGGGCAAGCGCGAAGCCGTTGAAGCGTGTGGCTGATACCGTCGTATAGGCGCCCATGTCGCTCACGAGCACTTTGTCGCCAATCGCAAGCGTTGGAGCCTGGAAATCGCGGTAGAGCACGTCGATGCCATCGCAGCTCGGCCCCGCAAATATGGAGGGAACTTTTTTCCCGTGTCCGAAGCAGTGCAGGGGATACGTCCAGTGATCGAAGAGGATGCCCGAGAAAACGCCGTAGATGCCTTCGTCGAGGATGTACCAGGGCGTCTGTCCGCGCCGCTTCGTGCCGATGACCGAGGCGACGAGGTTCATGGCCGTGCCGCAGAGATAACGGCCTGGCTCCGTCCAGACTTGCGTATCCGGGAAAAGGCGATCAAGCTGGCGGTTGATGGCTTCCATCATCGCGGCGAGGTTGACGGAGAGTCCGTCTGCCGCCGGGATGGGGAAGCCCCCGCCGATATCAAGGTCGGTAAGATGCATATGGAGGGCTTCAGCCTCATCGAAAAGACGCCGGGCAACGAGCAGGGCTTCTTCGTAGGCTGCCGTCGAAAGAGACTGGCTGCCCACATGGAAGCATATGCCTGCTGCGTGGAGTCCGGCCCGCTCCGCCGCCTGCAGCAGAGGCAGGGCTTCCTGCACGGGTGCGCCGAATTTCGTATTGAGGTCCACGAGTGCTTTCTGGTTGTGAACCTGGATGCGCACGAGTACGTCGGCACCGGGAACGAATTTTGCAAGTTTCGGGATTTCACTGGCATCGTCGAAGGTGAAGCGGCGGATGCCGAGGCGCGCGGCTGTCTCGAGTCCGCGGCGGTCGCGCACAGGGTTCGCATATATCATGCGGTCGCCCGTGACACCAACGGTTTCAAGCATCTCCATTTCACCAGCTGAGGCGACATCGAAATGCGAGCCGAGAGCGGCGAGGCGTTTCAAGACGCCACTGTGCGGATTGGCCTTGACGGCGTAGCAGGTCTTGGCCCTCGGCAGATGCCTGGAGAGGAAGCGGTAATTCTCCTCGACCTTGTCGAGGGAGAGCACCATGAATGGTGTCGGCTGCTTCCTGGCCAATTCGTTCATTTCGTTTTCGTTGAGGATAAAGCTTCTCATAACACAACCCTTCCTGTAGATGAATCTTGAAAAAATCTTCTCGTCATAGGCGAAACGGAGCAAACCCCTGCGGCTTGCTCCGTTGCAATTCCTAAAGACAACGTCAGTATAAAACTTTTTGTCTGTTTTTTCAATAGGGACAGGCCGTTTTTTGAAGTATACATTATATACAGGAAACAGGAATTTTTATACAACAGGCGTTTGGTATGAAAAAAGAGGACGCCACATCGTGACGTCCTCTTCTGGGATATGTGTATGTCTTTGGATGATTGGTATCCTGTGTTGGATTATTTGCCGAAGTAACGGTCGAACAGGCCCTTGAATGCGCGGCCATGACGAGCTTCGTCCTTTGCCATCTCATGAACCGTGTCATGAACAGCATCGAGGCCAAGCTGTTTTGCGAGCGTTGCGAGCTCTTTCTTGCCAGCGCAAGCGCCGTGCTCTGCATCGATACGCATCGTGAGGTTCTTCTTCGTGCTGTCCGTGAGAACTTCGCCGAGGAGCTCTGCGAACTTGGAAGCATGCTCAGCCTCTTCGAATGCATAGCGCTTGTAAGCCTCAGCAATCTCCGGATAGCCTTCGCGGTCTGCCTGACGGCTCATAGCGAGGTACATGCCGACTTCGGAGCACTCGCCCGTGAAGTTCTGGCGGAGACCCTCGATGATGCGCGGATCAACGTCCTTGGCAACGCCGACGCGATGCTCGTCAGCAAACGTCAGCTCACCGCTCTGCTCGACGAACTTGGAAGCCGGTGCATGGCAAATCGGGCACTCAGCCGGAGCTGCTTCGCCTTCATAAACATAACCGCAGACCGTGCAAACAAACTTTTTCATAATCAAAAACCTCCTAAAAATATAGATACACACATGATTACTAGTTAATGGGTACCAGATTCTTTTTTGTTCATCTGGTGTTGCTCACTTGCTATGCTTTGATTATACGGCATAGCGGAGGAAATAGAAATACCGGTATAATGTGATTTAAGAAGATTATATGTAAAATACTCCATTATTCTCTTTAAATCTACACGATACACATTTTATCAAATAAATTATTAACGGATAATAATTATCTAATTTAGAGAGAACGGCAATTGGGACTAGGCTACTTTCCTGTGTCGTGATATAATGATAAATTAGATTCGAATGATTTTTATCATTGAGGTGTTTCGTTCTTTAATAAATAGGAGAGATTATAAGCGACATGTTTACCTGTACTACGAATTCTCCCGAGGAGACTGCCCATTTGGCCGAGCTGGTCGGGCAGAAAATCAGGGAGGGGACCGTGCTGGGACTCGAAGGCGACCTTGGCGCCGGCAAGACACTCTTTGTCCAGAGCCTTGCGCATACGCTGGGGGTTGAGGGCGAGGTGACAAGCCCGACGTTCAATCTCATGAATGTATATGAAGGGATTTGCCCCATCTACCATTTCGACCTCTACCGTCTGGAGACGGAGGATGAGCTGGAAGACATCGGTTTCTACGAATATACAGAAGATCCTGAGGGCATCGTGGTCATCGAATGGCCCGATAAATTCCCGCAGTGCATGCCGGAGGATTACGTCGAGGTGCGCATCGAGCGCATGGGGACGGAAAGCACAAAGCGCCGCTTCACGTTCGCCAGCGTGGGAGAGCGCAATCAGGAGTTCATAAAGGAGTTGGAGTCATTTGTCTATCTTAGCCATTGATACGGCGACGCAGGTGTCGAGTGTGGCGGTTGCTTCGGCTGATAAACTGTCGGCCGAACTCACGATGCAGGCACGCCTGACGCATTCCGAGACACTGATGCCGCATATCGAGCAGGTGCTCAGGATGGCCTCGGTCAAGAAGGAAGAGCTCGAGGGCCTGGCTGTCAGCATCGGTCCGGGCTCGTTCACGGGGCTGCGCATCGGCCTGGCAGCGGCCAAGGCCATGGCGTATGGACTCGATCTGCCGATTGTCGGCGTTTCAACGCTCAAGGCACTGGCGTACCATTATCCGGTGCCGGGCGTGCGCATCGTCAGCCTGCTCGATGCCCAGAAGGGCAATGCCTATGTTGAAAGTTACGAATGGGAGAAGGGCGAGCTCGTCACGAAGCAGGACGTCACGGTCCTGCCGGTCAAGGAGATCGTTGCGGCTTGCGGCGAGACGGGAAAACCGACAGTGCTGCTCGGTGACGTGGCGGCCCGCCGCATCCGCGGGCGCATGGAGCTGCCAGCCGATGTAACCGTTGCGCCGCCGTACCTCGTCATGCCGCGCGCAGCCTGCGTGGCGGCGCTGGGCCTGGCGGAGCTTGCCGCCGGCCGCCGCGACAACATCATGGATATGGAGCCCATGTACATCCGCCGCAGTGAGGCGGAGGTTCTCTGGGAGAAGCGTCATCCGGAGGCGGCGAAATGAGTGTGCCGCTTGACTTGCATTTCCGCGAGATGGTACCGGATGATGCCGATGCCGTGGAGCTTGTCGAGAAGGCCTGCTTTGCCATCCCGTGGTCGCGTGAATCGTTCTGGCGAGAAGCGGCCAATGAGAACACGAGCTATACGCTGGCACTCGACGGGAAGCGTGTTATTGGCTATGCGGGCTGCTGGATTTCTTTCGAGGAAGCCCAGATCACGAATGTGGCCATCCTGCCCGCATACCGCGGACAGGGCGTGGGCACGCGGCTCATGGCGGCTGTCATCGAGGCGGTCAAGGCGCGCGGTGTTACGGCCATGACGCTCGAGGTGCGCCCGTCGAATGCGCCGGCCCGTGCGCTCTATGCCAGGTACGGCTTTGAGGAGGCCGGCGTGCGGCGTGGCTACTATCATGACAACGGCGAGGATGCCATCATCATGTGGAACACGAAATTGTGATCGCTGTTCTGGCTGAGTGCAGCGATGAGGAGAGATTATTTTGGAAAAGGAAATCCTGACTTTAGGGATCGAGTCGAGCTGCGATGAGACGTCGGCAGCCGTGCTGCGCGGCGGGCGGACCATCCTGTCGAATATCATCTCGACCCAGATTCCCATTCATCAGAAATTTGGTGGCGTCGTGCCGGAAATTGCTTCGCGCAAGCACATCGTCAACATCATGCCGGTCATCGATGAGGCCATCCGGCAGGCGGGCGTGACGCTGCGGGATATCGACCAGGTGGCCGTGACGTATGGCCCGGGGCTTGTCGGTGCGCTGCTCGTCGGTGTTTCGGCGGCGAAGTCCCTGGCCTTCGCCCTCGACAAGCCGCTCATCGGCGTCAATCATCTGGAAGGCCATATCTTCGCGAATTTCCTGTCCTCGCCGGAACTCGAGCCGCCGTTCATGGCACTCGTCGTTTCGGGCGGTCATACGGCGCTCGTCGATGTCCGTGACTACAACCGCTTCCATCTGATGGGGCAGACGCGCGACGATGCGGCCGGCGAGGCCTTTGACAAGATTGCCCGCGTCATGGGGCTGCCGTATCCGGGCGGCCCGCGCATCGATGCCCTGGCCAAGGAAGGCGATCCGCTGGCCATCGATTTCCCGCGGGCTCTCGAGGAGAAGGGAAATTATGAATTCAGCTTCAGCGGCCTCAAGTCGGCCGTGCTCAACTACATCAACAGTGAGAAGATGAAGGGGCATGAGCTGCGCAAGGCGGATATCGCTGCGTCCTTCCAGCACTCAGTCGTTGAGGTGCTCGTCGGCAAGGCTTTTGCTGCCGTGAAAGAGGCGGGCCGCGATACGCTCGTGCTGGCCGGCGGCGTAGCGGCCAACAGCGGTCTTGAGGCAAGGCTGCGCGAGCGCGCAGCTGCCACGGGCGTGAAATTCCACTACCCGAGCCGCGTCCTCTGCACGGACAATGCGGCGATGATTGCCTGCCGCGGCTACTATCAGGCAAAGAACGGGGAGTTCAGCGATTTGTATCTCAATGCCGTTCCGGGGCTGGGATTGGAAGAAAAATAAATACAGGATGATGGATAAGGTTGCTGGTATCAAGGAAATACTTGATACAGCAACCACTTTTTGTGCGCCGATTAGGCATGACAAAACCCCCAGTTCAA
>NZ_QRVW01000036.1:0-21633 GCF_003458855.1 Mitsuokella sp. AF21-1AC | reverse complement strand
AAACGGAGCATTCAAGAGATTAATGAAGATTATATAGGGAGTGATAATCATGATGATGCTGATTCTTTTACTCGGCGTCAACCTTGTCATCAGTTTCCTCAATGCCCGCAACGTCGGGCGCGTCTGGGCGGAGTCGAAGGCCGTCGGCGGCTGGATCCGCCTCTTGGCCTGGTGCGGTGCCATCCAGTCGGCCGCGGGCTTCACGTTCGTCTATGCCATCGTCGTCGGCTACATCGCCGTGCAGACGGGCTATCTGCCGGCTGCGATGCTCGGCGTTATGATGAATCTCATCTACCTGCTGATCATTGTGCCGCTCATCGGCTCGGGCATCTTCATCACGATCCAGTCGTGGATTGCCTTTGCGCGTGACAAGTCCCTGTCGAATCTCGGCGTGGCCGGCTGGAATACGTTCGCACAGGCGTACAACACGTACAACGCCATCCAGAGCTTCGGTCCGGCGCTCGACAGCGTCCAGCAGGGACTCGGCGGCCTGTTCTCGGATGACGGCGACAGCGACAATTCGACGGCCCGCGTGCTCCTGCTCGTGGCCATCGTGCTGCTTGCCGGCGTCCTGACGACGAATGTCATCATCCGCCGCTACGAGGCAAGCCTGCCGGTTTCTGAGGAAATCCGCAACGGCACGCGCGATCTCAACTACCGTTAACAGCCGTGCTTTTCATCGGTTCGCACCGAGAAAAGCACTTGAATACGACTCCAATCTCTAGTACTATAGAAGCGTGTATTCTATGGATTTTTATTGAGATTGGGGTCTTTTCATTGAACTGGGACTGGCTGAAACAGGCCATCAAGCCGTTTGATGTCTTCATCGGCATGGCCGCACTCTACATTCTGTACCGGACGGACTTCTCGCATCTGCTGCTCGTGGACAAGATCCTTCTTGTCACGTTTGCTGTGTGGTTTGTCCTGCTCCTGGTGCGCTGCTACATCTACTATCGGAAAGGTCAGGGATCATGACGAACAAGCGAATGAAAAAAGCCGTTTTCTTTGATATCGACGGGACGCTCATCAACATCATGACGGGGCAGACGACCATCCAGCCGGCGGTCAGGGAGGCCATTCGCGCACTGCGCGCGGCGGGCAATGCCACATTCATCGCGAGCGGCCGTCCCTATGACTACCTGGACCTGGAACTCACGCAGGAGGGGCTGTTTGACGGCTATGTGCTCATGAACGGCGCGGTCGTGCTGCTGGACGGCAAGACCATCTACGAGCAGCCGCTGCCGAAGAAAACGGTGCGTGAAATCGTCGCGGCCTCGGAGGCTCATGGCGTCGAATACATCCTTGAAGGAGCACAGCACGTCTATCTGCGGCCGGGATTCCAGCTGACCGAGAATTTCTATCGCAGCATCGATGTCGATGTGACGCGATTCGTCCGTGATTTCGATCTTGACGAGATCGAGGTGGCCAAGCTCGAATTTGCCTCGGAGGATCCGGGCGGGCACGGGCTCTTCGAGAAGCTTCTGGCCTGGCCGGGGCTTACGGGCCTCATGGACCCGTATCACAAGAAGAATATGGAGCTCTATGCATCGGATGTCACGAAGGGCTCCGGGATCCGGCATGCGCTATCGCATCTCGGCATTCCGGTGGAGAACAGTTATGCCTTCGGCGACGGGCTCAATGACATCGAGATGATGGAAACGGTGGGCACGAGCCTCGTCATGGGCAATGCGCGCCCAGCCCTCAAGAAACTGGCAGACCATGTCGTGCCGTCTGTCGAGGAGGATGGCGTGGCCGTCGGCATCAGCCGTTATGTACTGGCTTAAGAAGCTTTCCCCTGGAATGTGGATTCCAAGGGATTTTATAAGAAAGCATCAATAATTAAGGGAGGCTTTTTGATGCGCAAGCGAATTGGAATGATACTGGGAATCCTGATGCTGGCCGTTGCGGTCCTTACGGGCTGCGGCCAGACGAATACGGCGGGCAGGGCCTCGTCTTCTGCGCCGTCCTCGTCGCCGGCACAGGCGGGCAAAGCGGTCACGATCAAGATGCTCAACGTCGGCCAGGGGGATTCCATCCTCATCGAGACGCCGGAGCAGACGGTGCTCATCGATACGAGTGATGTCGATGAGCGCGACAAGCTCAAGCGCGAGCTCGACAAGGCCGGCGTCAAGAAAATCGACAAGGTCATCCTGACGCATCCGCATGCCGATCACATCGGCGGCATGGATGTTCTGCTCAAGGATTATCAGGTCGGCGCCGTTTACGACAATGGCATGCCGTCGACGTCGAAGCTCTATCTGTCGTACCGCAAGGCCCTGAAGGCCAAGAATATCCCGTATCAGGCACTCAAGGCCGGAGATGTGCTGGACTTTGGCGGCGGCGTTTCGTTCAAGGTGTTTTATCCGACGGAGGAACTCCAGCAGAAAGGGGCACAGAAGGGCTACAAGCATGATCCGAACAACGAATCCATCGTCGGCCGCCTGACGTATGGCAGCTTCTCGATGCTCTTCACGGGTGATGCGGAGACGCCGGTCGAGGAACAGATCCTGAAGACGAATGCCAGTGAACTCAAGAGCACGATTCTGAAGGCCCCGCATCACGGCAGCAGCACGAGTTCCTCTGTTGCCTATCTCAAGGCGGTCTGGCCGGAAGCCGTGCTGATCTCGTGCGGCCAGGGCAATGATTACGGCCACCCGCATACCGATGTGCTGGCCCGTTTCCTCGGTCAGCCCAATTACACCGACCGTCGCGACGGCAAGCAGAAAAAGACGAAACTCGTCAAGGACGACAAGGGAACCGTCCTGAAGGCCAAGGTCTACGAGACGGATAAGAACGGCACCATCACGGTGACGACGGATGGACAGGGATACAAGCTCCAGGCAGAGGAAGGTGATGCACAGTGATTTCCGCATATCTTGACCGCTTCGAAGGCGACTTCGCCGTCCTGTATCTCGGCGATGACATGAAAAAGGTGAATTTCCCCAGGGCGTATCTGCCGGAGGGCCTCAATGAGGGCGATTACCTGCGCCTGGATATTTCATTCGATAAGGAAAAGACTGAGCAGGCTGAGCAGGAAGCGCTTGACCTCATGAAGAATTAATAATAGGAGGAGTCCTTTTGTTTACCAAGTTATCCCATGTTTGCGGACTGCTGCTCCTGGGGGTGGCGTGTCTCGTCATGCTCGTGCCGCAGATGGGCGAAGCCGCCCGCCGCGAACCCGTCCATACCATGCAGAGCGTCAAGACTTCGGAAACGACCGTGGATGGGGAAAAAACCCTGCGCATCGAGCTCGGCTTTGACAACCCGAATATTTCTTACACGACGAGTACGAAAACGTATCTGCAGAAGCAGCTGATCCTGGATCTCAAGAATACGGAACCGGGAAAGGTCAAGAGCGATTACAAGGTCAAGAGCAAGCTCGCGAAGGCCATCCACATCGACGAGCTGGAATCGCGCCGCACGCAGGTCCGCATCGACTTCACGAATCCCGTGCTCGACGGCACGTACAAGATCCATGAGGAAGCGGCAGACCGCAAGGCACGCAAGCCGAACCGTCTCGTTATCGATATCTTCCCGCAGAGCCGTGCCGCGTCGTCCGACAAGGTTGACGGCGTGCGCGGCCATGTCATCGTGCTCGACCCGGGCCACGGCGGCAGCGATACGGGTGCCGTCGGCCCGACCGGTGTCACGGAGGCCTCGGTGACGCTGAGCGTCGCGCAGAAGGTCGATGCCATCCTCGAGAACTCGGGTGCCCGCGTCACGATGACGCGCACGAGTGACCGCGACGTTTACGGCCCGTACGCCAGCGACCGCCAGGAACTCCAGGCCCGTGTCAACGTCGGTGAATACACGCCGGGTGCGGAGCTCTTCCTCTCCATCCACTGCAATGCCTTCTCGAATCCGGCTGCGCATGGCATGGAAACGTATTATTACAGCGGCTCATCGAAGGGCGAGCGCCTCGCCACGCTCCTCAATGAGGAGCTCGAGCAGGCGGGCGGCCTTCTGAACCGCGGCGTCAAGACGGCGAATTTCTACGTCATCAAGCATTCGAGCATGCCGGCTTCGCTCGTGGAACTCGGCTTCATCACCAATGACCATGAGGAGGCGCTGCTTGCCGATGCGTCGTATCAGGCAAAGCTTGCCAAGGCGATTGCCAGGGCATTCGGCCGTTATTTCGAGGGACGTTGAGAGATCTAAGGAGATGAATTCATGATGAAACACTATCTGCGCTATGCACTGCTGGCCGTGGCCGCGGGCATGCTGCTGCTGCTCGCCGGCTGCAATTCCTCAAGCACCAGGGGAGCAGATGACGGTTCTTCGTCAGCCGCGCGGTCGGAGAGCAGCGCGACGGCGGGCAACCCGAAGTCGTCCTCGTCTGCTTCTTCCGGCGCGAAGGAAGAGAAGCTTGACATCAAGGTTTACTATCCGAATGAGCAGGGCACGAAGCTCATTGCCGTGAAGCGCCAGGTAACGGTCGGCAAGACCGACAAGTACACGGCAGCCATGAACTCGCTGCTCGAGGGCACGAAGGAGAAGGGGCAGACGGCCATCATCCCGAAGCAGGCGAAGCTGCGCAGCGTCAAGGTGGAAAACGGCGTTGCGAAGGTGGACTTCAGCCAGGAACTCGTCAAGAATTTCGTGGGCGGATCCACGGGCGAGACGATGCTCGTTGGCTCCGTGGTCGATACGCTGACGGAGTTCCCTGAGGTCAAGAAGGTGCAGATTCTTGTGGCGGGCAAATCCGTGGAAACGCTCGCTGGCCATATGGATCTCAGCCAGCCGCTTTCACGCATGAACGATTTGCTCAAGTGATATTGATTTTTTGACTTTTTACCTTGCAAGTGCGCGGGAAACCTTGTATTTCTGCGCACTTTGTGTTATGATAAAATCCATATGGCATGTTTTGAGGCTGGAATAGCCGGAATCGGCCAATATCTATGCAATCAGATATACAGGAGGTCATTTCAGACAATGAAAGTTACGGTTGAAAATGGAGAGAACCAGCAGGTTACTCTGACGATTGAAGTAGAAGCAGCAAAGGTAGAGAAGGCCGCAGATCAGGCTTGCAAGCGCCTCGCTAACCGTGTGAGCATCCCGGGTTTCCGCAAGGGCAAGGCTCCGCGCATGATCGTAGAGCGCCACGTTGGTAAGGAAGCCGTCATGCAGGAAGCATTTGACATCATTGCTCCGAAGGCTTTCCAGGAAGCACTCGATGAGCAGAAGATCGAGCCGGTTACGCGCCCGAACATCGACATCGTGACGCTCGAAGAGGGTAAGGATCTCGTCTTCAAGGCTACGGTTACGCCGCGTCCGGAGGTCAAGCTCGGCGAGTACAAGGGCCTGAAGGTAGAGAAGGCTGAAGTCAACATCACGGACGAGGATGTCGAGAAGCAGCTCAAGACGTTCCAGGATCGTCAGGGCAAGCTCGTCGATGCTCCGGAAGGCGCTGAGGTCAAGAGCGGCGACTTCACGACGCTCGACTTCAAGGGCTTTGTTGATGGTGAGGCTTTTGCCGGCGGCGAAGGCAAAGATTATCCGCTGCAGATCGGTTCCAACAGCTTCATCCCGGGCTTCGAGGATCAGCTCATCGGTGCAAAGATCGGCGAAGAGCGCGAAGTGAACGTCAAGTTCCCGGAAGAGTACCATGCAAAGGAACTCGCTGGCAAGGATGCCAAGTTCGAGTGCACGATCCGCAGCATCAAGACGAAAGAGCTGCCGGCCATCGATGACGAGCTCGCCAAGAAGGTCAGCACGTTCCAGACGCTCGATGAGCTCAAGGCTGACATCCGCAAGAACCTGACGGAGAATGCTGAGCGCACGGCTGAGAACGATCAGAAGAGCGCTGCCATCGAGATGGCTACGAACAACATCACAGTTGACATCCCGGCTGTCATGATCGACAACCGCGTGACGGCCATGATCCAGGAAATGGCTATGCGCCTCGAGCAGCAGGGCATGAAGTTCGAGCAGTACCTGCAGTATGCCGGCACGGATATCGCCAAGCTCCGCGAGCAGTATCGTGAGACGGCTGAGAAGAACGTCAAGACGGATCTCATGCTCGAAGAAGTTGCCAAGGCTGAGAACATCAAAGTAGAAGCAAAGGATCTGGATGCTGAGGTTGCCGCTATGGCTGCTGCCTATGGCGCTACGCCGAAGCAGGTCCAGAAGATCATCAAGGAGCAGGGACGCATTGGCGATCTGGCTGCTTCCGTCCTTCGCAAGAAGACGGCACAGTTCATCATCGATAACATCGCTGAGTAAGCATCCCTGATAAGGGAGGATTCCTATGAGTTACGTACCAATGGTAGTTGAGCGCTCCAACACGGGAGAGCGCGCGTATGACATTTACTCGCGTCTTTTGAAGGATCGTATCATCTTCCTGGGCGGCCCCATCGACGATGCCGTCGCCAACACGGTGGTGGCACAGCTGCTGTTCCTCGAGTCGGAAGACCCGGACAAGGACATCCATCTGTACATCAACAGCCCCGGCGGCGTCGTGACGGCAGGCCTTGCCATTTTCGACACGATGCAGTACATCAAGCCGGATGTATCGACCATCTGCATCGGCCAGGCGGCCAGCATGGGCGCCCTGCTCCTGACGGCCGGCGCCAAGGGCAAGCGCTATGCCCTGCCGAATGCGCGCATCATGATCCATCAGCCGCTCGGCGGCGCACAGGGCCAGTCCACGGACATCCAGATCCAGGCCCGCGAAATCCAGCGCATCCGTGAAGTCATCAACGATATCCTCGTCGATGCCACGGGCAAGGATCGTGAGCAGGTCGTGCAGGATACGGAACGCGACAACTTCATGACGGCTCAGGAAGCAAAAGCCTATGGCCTGGTCGACGAAGTGATTGCCCGTCCGAAAAAGACGAAGAAATCGGATGCCAAGGCGTAAGAGGTGATGTCATGTTGAAGTTTGGGGATGACAAAGGTCAGCTCAAATGCTCCTTCTGTGGCAAAACCCAGGATCAGGTGCGCAAGCTGGTGGCCGGTCCCGGCGTCTACATCTGCGATGAATGCATCGAACTCTGCAACGAAATCATCGAGGAAGAGTTCAGTGACGATGTGGAGGTAGAACTCAAGGACGTCCCGAAACCGAAGGATATCCGCGCTATACTGGACCAGTACGTCATCGGCCAGGACGAAGCGAAAAAGACGCTCTCCGTCGCGGTGTACAACCACTACAAGCGCATCAACATGGGACAGGGCAAGAGTGAGGATGTGGAACTTGCAAAGTCGAACATCCTGATGCTCGGCCCGACCGGCAGCGGCAAGACGCTGCTCGCCCAGTCTCTCGCGCGTATCCTGAATGTGCCGTTCGCCATCGCGGACGCCACGGCACTCACGGAGGCCGGCTATGTCGGCGAGGATGTCGAGAACATCCTCCTGAAGCTCATTCAGGCAGCCGATTACGATGTGGAGAAAGCCGAACGCGGTATCATCTACATCGATGAGATCGACAAGATCGCGCGTAAATCCGAGAATCCTTCAATCACCCGTGATGTTTCGGGCGAAGGTGTCCAGCAGGCACTCCTGAAGATCCTCGAAGGCACGACGGCTTCGGTTCCGCCGCAGGGCGGCCGCAAGCATCCGCATCAGGAGCTCATCCAGATCGATACGACGAACATCCTGTTCATCTGCGGCGGTGCTTTTGACGGCATCGACAAGATCATCGAATCGCGTCTCGGACAGAAACAGATGGGCTTTGGCGCTCCCATCAAGTCGAAGCGTCAGAGGAACATCGGCGACACGCTGCGCAAGGTGCTGCCGGAAGATCTCTTGAAATGCGGGCTCATTCCGGAGTTCATCGGCCGCCTGCCGGTCGTCGTGACGCTCGATGCGCTCGATGAACAGGCGCTGGTCAACATCCTGACCGAGCCGAAAAACGCGCTCGTCAAGCAGTATCAAAAGCTGCTGGAGATGGACGGCGTCAAGCTGACATTCGACGATGATGCCCTGCGTCAGATTGCCAAAGAGGCACTCAAGCGCAAGACGGGGGCCCGCGGCCTGCGTTCCATCATCGAAGGCATCATGCGCAATGTGATGTATGAGGTCCCTTCGATTGAAGGTGTGACGTCCTGCCGGGTGACGAAGGATGTCGTCACGACAAAGAAAGACCCGGTCTTGACCATCGACAAGAAGGCCAAGGACGGCAAGGAAGTATCTGCTTGAGCAGATTACATAGACAAGGCGCTGCTGCGGCAGCGCCTTGTATTTTATAGATTTTTGACAACACAGGAAAGGGAGGGGTAATATGCCTGAGATGAAAACCCTGCCACTGCTCCCGCTGCGGGGCATGATGGTATTTCCCTATATGATCATCCATCTGGACGTTGGGCGCGAGCGTTCCATGGCAGCCCTCGAGCAGGCCATGGTCGAGGACCGCAAGATCATGCTGTCGGCACAGATTGACGCCGATACGGACCTGCCGGTGCGCGAAGACCTCTACGAGGTCGGCACGGTAGCGGAGGTCCGCCAGCTCATCAAGCTGCCGGGCGGCACGATCCGCGTGCTCGTCGAGGGTGAGAAGCGTGCGCGCATCATCACCTACCGCCAGCAGAAGCAGTATGATGAAGTCGAGGTCGAGGTCTACACGGACCCGATCGACTCCTCGATGCAGATGGAGGCCCTGACGCGGGCCGTCGTGCATGAATTCGAGGAATGGGTCAAGCTCTCGAAAAAGATTCCAGAAGAGACGCTCGTCTCCGTCGCCATCATCGACGACGCCGGCCGCCTGGCCGATCTCATCGCCAGCCACCTGAACCTCAAGCTCGAGACGCGCCAGGAACTGCTCTCCTGCATCGACGTCAAGGCACGCCTTGAAAAGCTCTACGAGGTCCTCGCGCGTGAACTCGTGATCCTGCGCATGGAGATGAAGATCAACGTCCAGGTGCGCAAGCAGATGGATAAAGTCCAGCGCGATTACTACCTGCGCGAACAGATCAAGGCCATCCGCAAGGAACTCGGCGAGCCGAATGACATGGAAGACGAAGTCGACGCCTATCGCGAGATGCTCAAGAAGGGCCATTACCCGGAGCGCGTGCACGAGGCCGTCGAGAAGGAGCTGCACCGTCTCGAGGGCATGAACAACATGAACGCTGAGACGAGCGTGATCCGCAACTACGTCGAATGGCTGCTCGAACTGCCCTGGAAGAAGGAATCGCGCGACAATGTCAATATCGAGAAAGCCGCGAAGATCCTCGACCACGACCATTACGGCCTCAAGAAGGTCAAGGACCGCATCCTCGATTACCTGGCTGTCCATCAGCTCGCCAAGGACAAGAGCGCACCCATCCTCTGCCTCGTCGGCCCGCCGGGCGTCGGCAAGACCTCGCTGGCCGCCTCGGTGGCCCGGGCGACCGGCCGCAAGTTCATTCGCGCCTCGCTCGGCGGCGTGCGCGATGAAGCCGAGATTCGCGGACATCGCCGTACCTACATCGGTGCCATGCCCGGGCGCATCATCGAGGGCATCCGCACGGCCGGCACGCGCAATCCGGTCTTCCTGCTCGATGAGGTCGATAAGCTCGTCATGGATTACAACGGCGACCCGTCGTCGGCTCTGCTCGAGGTGCTCGACCCCGCACAGAATTCGACTTTCAGCGATCACTACATCGACATCCCGTTTGACCTCTCCAAGGTCTTCTGGATTGTTACGGCCAACGACCTCGGCAATATCCCGCGTCCGCTGCGCGACCGCATGGAAATCATCATACTGTCGAGTTATACGGAATATGAGAAGCTCGAGATTGCCAAGCGCTATCTTGTCGCACGTCAGCGCCGCGAAAACGGTCTTTCGGGCAAGGACATCCACTTTGGAGCTGGCGTCCTGCAGGCCATCATCGAAGGCTACACGCGTGAATCGGGCGTGCGCGAGCTCGAACGCCTCATCGGCCAGGTCTGCCGCAAGGCTGCCCGCAGGATTGTCGAGGGGCAGAAGACGCCGATCCAGGTGACGAAGAAGAACCTCACGGATTTCCTCGGCCGCATCAAATTCCTCGAGACGAAGGCCGAGAAGAAGCCGCAGGTCGGCGTGGCGACGGGCATGGCCTGGACAGAGGTCGGCGGCGACATCCTGCCGACTGAGGTGACGGTGCTGCCGGGCAAGGGCAAGCTGATCCTCACGGGCCAGCTCGGCGATGTCATGCAGGAATCGGCACAGGCCGGCCTCTCCTACATCCGCAGCCGCGCGGAGAAACTCGGCCTCAAGCCGGATTTCTACGAGAAGGATGATATTCACATCCACCTGCCGGAGGGCGCCGTGCCGAAGGATGGCCCGTCGGCCGGCATCACGATGGCGACGGCCATGATCTCGGCCCTGACGGGCCGCAAGGTCCGCAGCGATGTCGCCATGACGGGCGAAATCACGCTGCGCGGCAATGTGCTGCCCATCGGCGGCCTCAAGGAAAAGGTACTGGCCGCTTATCGCGAGGGCATGAAGACCATCATCCTGCCGAAGGAGAACGAACGCGACATCGAGGACATCCCTAAGAATGTCCGCACGAAACTCGAGTTCGTGCCTGTCGAGCATATGGACGAGGTGCTGAAGACGGCGCTCTGTCCGGAAGAAGCAAAGAAGTGAAGAAGTGAAGAGAGCCTTCTCCGCCGCTGCGGAGAGGGCTTTTTACAGGAAAGGAAGTGACAGATATGGAAAAGGAATCCGCCAAGGAATCCGTCATCATCACGCAGGGCAAGTACGTGGCCTCTGCCGTCAAGAAAGAACAGTACCCCGAAAAGGAACTGCCGGAAATCGTCTTCATCGGCCGTTCGAACGTCGGCAAATCCTCGCTTATCAACTCGCTGACGCGCGTGCGGGGGCTTGCACGCGTCTCGGGACAGCCGGGCAAGACGCAGACCATCAATTTCTTTGAGCTGACGGCCAAGCTCGATGGGGAGGAGGAGCGCAAATCCTTCTATCTCGTCGACCTGCCGGGCTACGGCTACGCCAAAACAGGCAAGGAACGCCGCAAAATCTGGGCGAAATTCATCAATGAATACCTGTTGACCTCGCCGCGCCTGCAGTTTGTCTGCCAGCTCATCGATATCCGCCACGATCCGATGGCCTCCGATATCGAGATGTTTAAGTGGCTCGTCGCGCACAACATCCCCGTGCTCATCGTGGCGACCAAGGCCGACAAGATTGGCAAGAACGTGCGTCAGAAGCAGATTGCGGCCATCCGCCGGGCACTCGGCGTCAAGGAACTATCCATCCTGCCGTATTCTTCCCTGAAAAATGAAGGGCGTTCAGATTTACTTGACGTTATACGGGATGTTCTGGTACAATAAAGATACGGAAATATGAATGCGGTTCACGTTTTCGAGCAGGAGGGCGGAGCCGCATTGTCGCATTGTTGTACGGTTTCTGTGATTCGCTCCGTGAGCGGGAACAATCTTGTCCACAGGCAGGAATATCAAGGGAGAGAAACACCATGACAGAACTGACGTCGTTTGACAAAGCATTACTCAATCAGCTGCAGGGGAATCTGCCCGTCTGCAGCCGTCCCTTCGCGGCCCTGGCGGAAAAGCTGGGCACGGAGGAACAGGTCGTCATCGAGCGGCTGAACCATTTAAAGAAGGAAGGGTATCTGCGCCGCATCGGCACCTTCTTCAATTCCAATCAGCTGGGCTACAAGGGGACGCTCGTCGCCCTGCGCGTCGATCCGTCCTGCATGGAGTCGGTGGCTGAGGCCATCAACCGCTACCCCGGCGCCACGCATAATTACGAGCGCGAGGGCCGCTACAACCTCTGGTTCACGCTCCTGACGCCGGGCATGGACCGCGAGCAGAGGATCCTGTCGGAAGTCCGGGCCCTGCCCGGTGTTCACGGCATGCTGAACCTTAAGGCCAATAAGAAGTACAAGATCAATGTCCAGTTCAAGCTGGCTTGATGCAGACGAGGAAGGAACCGGGTCAAATCATGGCAGAAGATGTTGCAATGACAGAATTGGACAAGCAGATTGTCCGTGCCCTGCAGGGGGAGTTCCCGCTCGTGGCGGAACCCTACAAGGCGCTGGCCGACTCCATCGGCATCTCCGAGGAGCTTTTCCTCGAGCGCATCAGGGTGCTCGAGGCGGAACACAAGATCCGCAAGATGGGCGCTGTCCTGCGTCACCGCGAGGTCGGCTTCGCGTCAAATGTCCTCGTGGCTTGGCAGGTCGAGCCGCCTGAACGCCTCGATGAGGTCGCGGCAAAGATGGCGAAGAGCCCGTCCGTATCCCATTGCTACGACCGCAATACGGCGCCGGACTGGCCCTACAACCTCTACACGATGGTCCATGGCCACAGCCGCGAGGAATGTGAAGCCATCGTCAAGCGTCTGTCGGAAGAAACAGGCGTGACGAAGCGTGCGATGCTTTACTCCAAGAAAGAGTGGAAGAAGACGTCGATGCGTTATTTTACGGATTAATGCTCTCATAACCATATGCTTTACTCTTTTATACGGGAATGCTGCCATCATCGGCACATTCTCCTTTTTTTTATGACAACGATGTGTTAAAATGTAAAATATGTTCTGACTGAAAAGAGCAATGTCTATCATGAATTGGAATACGCATAAAGGTGGTAATACTATGGTATCGGAAAAGATGTATGAACTGGGGACGAAGAAATCGACCATCCGTACAATCTTTGAATTCGGCCGCAAGCGGGCTGCCGAGGTCGGCGAGGAGAATATCTTTGACTTCAGCCTGGGCAACCCGAACGTGCCCACGCCGGAATACGTCAAGGAAGCAGCTATCGACATCCTGACGAACATGCCGCCGGAGGCTGTGCACGGCTACACGATCGCACCGGGCAACCCGCAGGCCCGAGAAGCGCTGGCCAAGAGCATCAACGAGCGTTTCGGCACGAAGTTCGACGGGCACAATCTCTTTCTGACAGCCGGCGCGGCAGCGGCCATCACAATCTGCTTCAAGGCCCTTTGCGAAGAAGGCGACGAATTCATCACGTTTGCGCCGTTTTTCCCGGAGTACCGCTGCTTCGTGGAATCCGTGGGCGGCAAGCTCGTCGTCGTGCCGGCGAAGGTCGACGACTTCCAGATCCGCTTCGATGAATTCGAAAAGCGCCTGACGCCGCACACGAAGGCCGTCATCGTCAATTCGCCGAACAATCCGAGCGGTGCCGTTTACTCCGAGGCGACAATCCAGCGCCTGTCCGAAATCCTCGCAGTCAAAGAAAAGGAATACGGTCATCCGATCTTCATCATCTCCGATGAGCCGTATCGCGAGATTGCCTATGAAGGCTATACGGTGCCGTACATCCCGAAGTATTACAAGAATACGCTCGTATGCTATTCGTACAGCAAATCGTTCTCGCTGCCGGGCGAACGCATCGGCTACATCGTCGTGCCGGACGAGGTTGCTGATTTCGGCGCCGTCTATGGTGCCATCGCCGGTGCCGCCCGCGTGCTGACGCACGTCAATGCGCCGTCACTCTGGCAGCTCGTCGTTGCACGCTGTGCCGGTCAGCCGTCGGATATCTCGACGTACGTCAAGAACGGCCAGCTGCTCTACCAGGGCCTCATCGATGCCGGTTTTACGTGCGTGAAGCCGCAGGGTGCCTTCTACCTGTTCCCGAAGGCCCTCGAAGAGGACGATTACGCCTTCTGTGAGCGCGCGAAGAAATACGACCTCCTGCTCGTGCCGGGCACGGATTTCGGCTGCCCCGGCTACTTCCGCGCAGCATACTGTATCAAGACCTCGACGATCGAGCGTTCGCTGCCGCTCTTCAAGAAGCTGGCCGCTGAATACCGCTGATTGCGGCTGCGATACCCAGACAATCATTGGACGTATGAAAAAGCCGGCACGCCCCTGTGCCGGCTTTTTGTGAGGGGAAATGATTTATGAAAGCAGTCATTGTCGGCGCAACCGGCGCCGTAGGCAGGGACCTTCTGGATCTCCTGCTCCGGGACAAACGTTACGATGAAGTGCGCACCTTTACGCGCCGTGAAGTGCGTGCGGAGGACCCCGCCCACAAGCTTCGCTCCTATGTGGTGGATTTTGAGAAGCCCGAAGGCTGGCAGGACCTCGTCAAAGGCGACGTTATCTTCTCGGCGCTCGGCACCTCGCGCAAGCAGGCGGGCTCGACGGTGGCACAGCGCCATGTGGATTACGACTACCAGATGATGTTCGCTCGCTTTGCCAAAAAATACGGCATCAGACATATGGTGCTCGTCTCTTCGGTCGGCGCGGACCCGTCCTCACGCTTTTTCTACCTGCGGCTCAAGGGCGAGGTAGAACGCGATATGGAGGCCCTGGGCTTTTCGGCGCTCACGATCATCGAGCCGCCGTCGCTTATCCGCAAGCATGCCAAGCGGCTCATGGAGACGGTTTCCGTCAAGGCCATCCAAGGCCTGAATGCCATTGGCCTCGTGAAGAACATGGCGCCCATCTCTACGGAAGTCGTCGCTTCGTGCATGGCCAATGTCGGCGCCGAAGAGAAACAGGGTGTGCAGCGCATTACCGGGCAGGAAATCCGCTCCTTTGCCTGAGCGCGGAGAATGCTCCAACTACTTGGACAGCCTTGTTCTCGGAAATTTTGACTTTTTGGCCACTTTGTGACCGAGTAACGGAGACAAAGTGGTCTTTCTGATACAATGAAGTCAACAAAGCAAGGAACGCGACAGCGGGAGGGATTGGAATGGCAAAGGAAACAGTAGCAAAAGACGTAGTAATCATCGGTGCGGGCATGGCCGGGCTGACGGCGGCGCTCTATGCAGGTCGCTCGAATCTCAGTACGATCGTGCTCGAGAATGAGCTTGTGGGCGGGCAGATTGCCAATGCCACGGGTATTGAGAATTATCCGGGCTTCATGAGCGTCAAGGGCGGTGACCTCATGGCGACGGTACAGGCACAGGCCGAGGCCGTCGGCGTTGTGGTCGATGAATTTGACCTCGTGAAGCGCGTGAATCTCGCGTCTGTCCCCAAAATCGTCGAGACGGAAGAACATATCTACGAGGCCAAAACGGTCATCCTGGCCACGGGCATGAAGCGCCGCAAGATGCCGCTGCCGGAGGCCGCACGCTATGAGGACCGCGGCATCCATTACTGTGAGCTCTGCGATGGCCATATGTATCAGGATAAGGTAATCGTCGTGATGGGCGGCGGTAATGCAGCCGTCGATGCGGCCAACTATCTGACGCGCTATGCGAAGAAACTTTATCTCATCCACCGCTCGGAGCTCCGGGCTGATGAGGTGTCTCAGAAACGCCTCTATGCCAATCCCGCCGTCACGGTCATGCTGCAGACGGAAATCACGGCGCTTGCCGGTGAGAAACGCCTCGAGTCCATTCAGGTTCTGCACAAGGATACGGGCAAGAGCGAGGAACTGCCGGTCGATGCGATTTTTGTCAACATCGGCGTCGTGCCGAATACCGAACTCTTCCGCGGGCAGATTCGCCTGACGGAGAGCGGCCGCATCCCTGCCGGCGAGGACTGCCGCACGGAAATCCCGGGCGTCTTCGCTGCCGGCGATGTGCGCGAGAAGGAAATCCGCCAGCTCACGACGGCTGCGGCTGATGGCACGACGGCTGCCCTGCTGGCTGAGCGCTACATTCGCCAGCTTGAGGATTGAGCCGTTTCCCGTCCTTCCATGTAAAATATTTGATTTCAGATAAGGAGTGTTCTCTTATGGTAAAAGTTTATTCGATCACGACCTGCCCCTGGTGCGATAAGGTCAAGAAATATCTCAAATCCCGTCATGTGGAGTTTGAGGAGCACAACATCGAGCTCAGCGATAAGGACCGCGATGAATGCTACAAGATCTCCGGCGACCTCATCGTGCCAGTCACAACCGTCAACGGCAAGGATTTCGTCGTGAGCTTCGATAAAGCCAAGCTCGACGCTCTGCTCGGACTCTGATACCATATCCCTTCCTGTCACCGGCTGCTCGTCAGCCGGTTTTTCTGCTGCTCCAAATTTTCAGTGCAAAAGGTGTCCGGATACCGTATAATGAATAGAGAGTTATGAAAGCGAAAACATTTGCTCGATAGATGAGAGGGGCAAGACGATAGAGGTAGAAGATATGAGCAGGATTTTCAAGGGACCTGGCAGGAAGCTCCGGGACCAGGCGGCTCAGGGCATTGTCGAGTATGCGCTGATACTGGCCTTCGTGGTCGGCGTGGCCGCGGCAATCTTTGCCAACGGCGGCCTGGCGGATGCCATTGGAGAAGCATTTTTTAATGTGTCTACGACCATCAGCAATGCCATCGATGGTTCGAATGAAGCCAAGCAGAAACGCTTGCAGAAAACGTTGGACGATGCACTGCGTCAAGCTATCAAGAATGGAAGAATTGAAATTGCTGCGGGGAACTGGGTAGAGATTGATGTTCAACAAGAAGTCAATTCAGACTATGGACACAAATATGCAACAAATGGTGGTTCGAGTGGAAAACCTGGTGTAAAAATCGATGGTAAAGATTACACTAGATTTACAGGAATTTGGAATGCGACTTCGCTTAAAGAATATGAAATGAATGTCGGTCAGGAAGGCGGCTGGATTGGTGTTCGTATCGAATCGTTGGGGAATGGCTCGTATATTTCACATTATTATACGGGTCAGGAGCAATCTTCCAGTGGTGTTGGCAATAGCAACTATAAAAATACAACATATATGAACCAAACTTATGGAAAAGATGGTACGGAATATAATATTTCATGGACGACCAATAAATAATTGACTTAAGGACGAGGCAGGAAGTGCTTGCTATTTTTTCATCCTTTTGCTACAATAAACAAGAACAAACACAATATGACGATTTCACTAGGGGAGCCGCTTGCGGCTGAGAGGATTTTCCGACCCTTGGAACCTGTTGGGGTAATACCTGCGTAGGGAAGTGACAAAGCAAATTTTGCCGTCCGGTACGCCGGGCGGCTTTTATTTTTAGGAGGAATAGCCATGTCGACACAAATGCAGCAGGCCCGTGAAGGCCGCATCACCGATGCCATGAAGATCGTGGCCGAGGAAGAGAAGATTCCGGTGGAAACCATCCGCGAACGCGTGGCCAACGGCACGATTGCCATCTGCGCCAACATCAACCACAAGAACCTGCGCCCGCGCGGCGTCGGCGAGGGCCTGCGCGTCAAGGTCAACGCCAATATCGGCACGTCGAGCACCTTCCCGGACATCGAGCCGGAACTCGAGAAGCTTGACGAAGCCGTGCGCTGCGGCGCCGATGCCGTCATGGACCTCTCGACGGGCAACAACATCGACCTTTCGCGTCAGCGCATCATCGAGCATTCACCCATCATGGTCGGCACCGTGCCGCTCTATCAGGCAACGGTGCGCTCCATCCGCGAACACGGCGCCGTTGTCGAGATGACGGATGACGACATCCTCGAGACGATCGAGCAGCAGGCCAAGGACGGCGCGGACTTCATGACGCTCCACTGCGGCGTCACGCGCAGCGCCATCGAGCGCATGCGCCGCCAGGGCCGCATCATGGACATCGTGAGCCGCGGCGGTTCCTTCATCGCCGGCTGGATGCTCCACAACGAGATGGAGAACCCGCTCTACGAGCATTACGACGATATCCTCGACATCTGCGAGAAATACGATGTGACGATCAGCCTCGGCGACGGCATGCGTCCGGGCTGCACGGCTGATGCTACGGACCGCGGCCAGCTCACGGAGCTCATCACGCTTGGCGAGCTTGTCGACCGCGCCTGGAAACGCGGTGTCCAGGTCATGGTCGAAGGGCCGGGCCATGTTCCCTACGACCAGATTGAGGCGAACATGAAGCTGGAGAAACGCCTCTGCCGCCATGCGCCGTTCTATGTCCTCGGCCCCCTCGTCACGGATATTGCGCCGGGCTACGACCACATCACCGCGGCCATCGGCGGCACGCTTGCGGCCGTCTCGGGAGCGGACTTCCTCTGTTACGTGACGCCGGCGGAGCATCTGGCCCTGCCGACGATCGAGGATGTCCACACGGGCGTCATTACGAGCCGCATCGCTGCCCATGCCGCCGACCTCGTGCGCGGCGTACCGGGTGCGCGCGAATGGGACCGCGAGATGGCGAAAGCCCGCAAGGTACTCGACTGGAATCGTCAGATGGAACTCGCCATCGACCCGGACCTTGCCAAGAAGAAACGTGGTGCGCGCAACCCCGCTGATGAAGGTGCCTGCTCGATGTGCGGCGATTACTGTGCCGTGGAGATCATCAACAAGTACTTTGACAAGCCGGACTGCCCGTGCCAGGACTGAGCAAGCGGAGCTTTTCAGGAAATTCTGCAAAAAACATCGGCGGGAAGAAGGATTTTGACCGCTCTGGCTCGAAATATTCCTTGTAAAATGAAATCAAACCTAGATTGGAGGTTTTATTATGGGGAAGATACAGAAAATCCTTGTACCGGTTGATGGTTCGGTCAATGGCTGCAAAGCAGTAGATGAGGCAATCTTCTTTGCGGAGAAGTGCAAGGCAGATCTCGACTTTGTCTATGTAGCCAGCAACATCAATAAGGACATCCCGAGTCATATCGTCTTCGACCGCATCTGGGAGAAACTGCCGGATGACATCAAGGCCTCGAAGCATGTCGAGACGGGCAATATCCCGAAGGCCATCCTGCGCGTGGCAGGTGAGGAGCACAGCGATCTCATCATCATGGGCAGCCGCGGCCTGGGGCTGTTCAAAGGCGCGCTGATCGGCAGCGTCAGTCAGAAGGTCGTCGAAGAATCGCCAATCCCGGTCATGGTCATCAAATGAGTTTGTGACAGCCGGTATCCATGTATGAGGCATAGGGCTGCCGCACGAAGCATTCGTATTTCGTGCGGCAGCCTTTTTGTGCACAAAAAGGGTTCGCAGTCGCTATGTGTATATGTTTCTAGCGGTTTTTTGTAAAGGGCAGTTCTTGACAAACGGATTTTCCTATAGTATCATAAATATATTATAGTTAAACATATTTGTTTAGTATGCTTTTAATCACCGATAGAAAGAAGAGGCGATCAGAATGGCAGGCCGTAAACTGCAGCCAGGGGAAATCCCAGCGCTTGCTATGGAATACATCCTTCATGGACTCAGGAACATCTGTTACGGGGAAATCATCCTCGTGGCTCAGGATGGCGTGCTCATGCAGGTGGAGTGGAATGAGAAACGGCGCCTGGATTGCTGGCAGGATACTGGCTCAGGGACGTGTCCGTATTCGCCGGCGGCCCTGCAGGAGATTGCCGCGCGTATCCGCAAGGAATTCGGCCTGCTGCAGTACGGCAAACTCGTGCTCGTCATCCGTCACGGGCGGCTGCTGCAGATCGAACGCACGGAGAAGCAGCGCTTCACGGGCCTCGACGGCGAAGGCATCTGAGGCCGGCTGGTTTTCCAGAATAATAAAAAGGACTGCGGCATGGCAGTCCTTTTTTCGTGTGAGACGGTTCCGGTTCAGTTTTTGGTGTTGTCGTCGCCGTGCGTCTTGCTGAGCCAGCGCGACGTCTTGAGGCGTTTCTGGGTTTCCTGACGGTCCTTGTAGATATCCTCAATGACGAGTTTGCAGATGACGATGAATGGTACGGCGAGGAACATGCCGGCCGGGCCGAGCAACTCACCGCCGAGCACGATGCCGAGGATGATGGCCACAGGATGCAGGTCGAGCGATTTGCCGATGAGCGTCGGATAGACGATGTTGTGGTTGAGCTGCGTCAGAATCAGGTAGAAGCCGGCCGTCTGCACGGCAATCCAGGGATCGACCGTGGCCGTCAGCAGGACACCGAAGGCCGAAGCGACAGTCGGGCCGAGCACCGGAACGAATTCGCTGATGCCCGACACCATGGCGAAGACCGATGCATACGGCAGGTCGCGCGCGGTGTAATAAATCAGGACAATCGTGGCCGTGATGGAGCAGATGACGAGCTGACTGCAGATGTAGATGCGCAACGAGGACAGGATGCGGTTGAAGAGCGCGAGCACGCGGCTGTAATCGCGCCGTGGGAACAGGCTCGCGCAGTACGCCTTGATGTCGTCGCCGTCCTTCAGCAGGTAGAATGTCACGAAGAAGATGATGACCATGTCGATGAATTTATTGAAGATCGACAGCAGGATGGTCAGCGAGGACTTCAGAGCATCGACACTCGCCGTCTTGAGCTCCTCCCAGAGCTGGTCGAGTTCATTCGTCAGATAGGCATTATTCTGCAGGAATGGTGCTTCTTGCAGCTTCTCGGTAATCTGTGGGAAATCGGTGACGAAGCGTGTAAATGTCGGGATGAAGGTGCTCGACACCAGCACGAGCAGCCCGGCGGCCACTAGTACGAAGCCGATGAGCACGATGGCTGCCGCAAGCCCGCGGTTCAGTTTATGTTCGAGCCGGTCGACGAGCGGCGTCAGGAGAAGCTGCAGGAGCATCGAGATGAAGATGATAAAGGCGAGCTGCGGCAGAAACCAGAACGTTGACAGAAGGATCGTGAAGGTGATGCCCAGCAGGATGGAAGTTCGATAAGTCTTTAGGTGCATAGTACAGTTCCTTTTTCGAATACGGTATCAGCAGATGGATGGCGGCCGCTGTGTGGGCCGCACGATGAGTCCATCAAAATTATATCACATCGTTACCTCGGGTAAAAGCAGGGGAAATGCCGCATGGCAGAAGCGGGTGAAAAAATGGATTTATTTTTAAAAAGTGTGTTGACAATATCCGCATAGTACCGTATAATAATACCTGTCGTTAAGCGAAACGACAAACAAAATATATTCGGGGGCATAGCTCAGCTGGGAGAGCGCTTGCATGGCATGCAAGAGGTCAGGAGTTCGATCCTCCTTGTCTCCACCATTGAAAACAAAGGACTAGAAAGAATCTTAGTGATTCCGACTAGTCCTATTTTTGTATTTATGCCCACTATTATGCCGGTGAAAACAGTGTGCTCATTTATGTATAGTTTTTATTAGCCATGTTACAGAGGGCATATATTTTTTTATACACATTGATTATTAGAATAAAATATTCTATAATAAAAATAAAGCAGAAAGGAAAGGTGAAGGCCATGCATCCATTGCTGAAACGGTATATTCCACTAGCGGATATGCTGGTGGCGACGTTTGGAGAGGATTGTGAAGTTGTCCTGCACGATCTTGCCGTTCCGGAACATTCGGTGGTTTATGTAGCCAATGGTCAGGTGACCGGGCGCCGTATTGGGCAAGGCATCGAACATCTGGTGCGGGAGGTCATGCAGGCGGATGGAACGGAACAGGATTATGCGGTCAATGATTATTTCCATAAGCACGGACGCTTGATCCGTTCCTCCTCGCTGTTTATCCGCGATGAAGAAGATCGTCTGATTGGCGCGATGTGCATCAATCTGGACACGACTAAAATCCAACAGCAGATAGCATTTTTGCAATCTTTGATGCCCAAACCGACAGTACCTTCGGTCGCGCCTGATGATAAAAAAGTCAGCCGGGTCGAAGATATGGTCATGTCACTCGTGAATAATATCCTGGATGGTTGTGATGTGAGACTGCTGACCCGGGAAGAACGCATGGAGAAGATACGCTTTATGGAAAAGCGAGGCATCTTTCAGGTGAAGGGCAGTATCGAGCAGGTCGCCAAGCGTCTGGGCATCACGAAAGTCACGGTTTACAGCTACCTAGACGAACTTCGCAAAAAAGAACAGACCGCAGGGTGTTAAATTTTTACCTTTGCTATATAATATTTTATACAGCAGTTTACAGCTTTTTGAAGCACAATAAAATCGCAT
>NZ_QRVW01000035.1:0-23453 GCF_003458855.1 Mitsuokella sp. AF21-1AC | reverse complement strand
TTCACAAAGGCGCTATTTCCTAATTACAGGAATGCTCCTTTCCTGTCCAAATTATACCACGATTTCTTGCACAAAAATACGACTCCAAACATACGCGTGGAGTCGCATTTTTGTGTCTGTGATTCAGCAGCTGCTCATCGTCGTGCCTTTGGCCGTCAGGCCTTCAAAGTCGTGGATGAAGGCTTCCACGGCTTCGTCGATGGCGGCGTTCTTGACGAAGTTGTCGATGACGGAGCAGGCGACGGTGGCCGCGCCGATGCCGTATTTGCAGAGCTCGAGGACCTGCTGGCTGTTTTTGAAGCTGGCGGCGAGCACCTCGCACGGGATGTCATTCTTTTTGTAGATCTCGTGGATCTCGCAGGCCACCTTGATGCCGTCGTAGCCCATATTGTCGATGCGGTTGACATAGGGAGCCGCGTACTGCGCGCCGCACATGCCGGCAAGATAGCCCTGCATCGGCGTGTAGATGGCCGTGGCCGTGATTTTGATGCCTTTGGCATGCAGGGCCTTCATCGCCTTGAAACCCTCCGGCAGCGACGGCACCTTGACGTACGTGTTGTCGCCAAGTTCCCTGACGATGCGCTCGGCATCTTTGACCATACCATCAGCCTCACGGGCGATGACCTGAGCATGGAGCTGGGCATCCGAGCCGATGATCGTGCGAATCTCGCGCAGCACCTCAAACGGCGGCCGGCCGCTCTTGGCCAAGATACTCGGGTTCGTCGTCACGCCGGCACACGGATAGTAATCCCAGATGCGGCGAATAGCCTTGACATCAGCATCATCGATAATGAGTTTCATAGAAATCCCCTTGTTTCGTCGTTTTCTCGTAAACCACAAGCAAGGCAGCAGCCATTCCGGGGAATGACTGTGCCTTGTCGTGAAATGAATCAGCCTCTCGTCTTGCCGCCGGCCACGTTGTACGTAACGCCATGGATGTAGGAAGCACGGTCGCTTGCCAGGAACAGGACGAGGTTTGCGACCTCGGTGAGCTTGCCGCTGCGTCCGAGCGGCGTCGTCTTCGTGCTCTTGTAGCCCTTGCGCAGGTCATCGACCGTGATGCCGCGCGTGTAGGAGAGTGCTTCCTCATAAGCCAGCGTGCGCAGGCCCGTCGCCTCAAGAATGCCAGGGGCTACGCCGACCACGCGGACGTTGTAGCGGCCGAGCTCTTTCGACCAGGAACGCGTGAAGGAGTTGACAGCGTTCTTGGTTGCGGCGTAGATGCCCTGGCCCTCGGAGCCTTCAAGGCCGCTCTCGGAGCTCATGTTGATGATGACGCCGGAGCCGTTCTTGACGAATTCATGGCCGAGTGCCTGTGCCATGAGATAAACGCCCTTGATGTTGACGCTCGTGACCTTGTCGTAAATCTTCTCGCTGAGCTCGTATTTGCCGTGCGGATCCTTCGGGTCGACGAGCAGGCACGGGATGTTGATGCCGGCGTTGTTGACGAGGATGTCGAGCTTGCCGAATTCTGCCTTGGCCTTCTCGACCATGGCATTGACGCTGTCGGCCTTCGTGACATCGGTCACGACATAGAGCAGCTTGCCCTTGCCTTCGCCGAGCTCGAATTCCGGCTCGTTCGGGTTCATGTCGCAGACCACGACGTTCGCACCGTTATCGAGGAACGACTGGGCGACCGTCTTGCCGATGCCGGATGCACCGCCCGTTACTACTGCCGTTTTACCTTCCAGATTCAACCAGGATGTCATATTAATCGTCTCCTATTCTCTTAATCAAAATCCTATTGTTTGTAGCCAAACGTCTGTAACGAATCTTGCGTTCCGGTTACGGGCGATAGATTGCGATCTCATCGCCGGGGGCTACATCGGCGACCGGCTTCTCCTCAAGGTAGAGGCTGCCTTCGAGGGACTCGCCGTCTTTGTTGGCATTGAAGCGCAGCGTGATGTGGCCGAGGTCTTTGAGGTTCTTCTGCACCTGATTGCCGACGAACACGACCTTATAGGAAGTATCGCCGAGCTTAAGGATATCACCGGACTGCACCGTATCCTCGAGCTTGTTGCCGCGGTGCAGGATGCAGTATTCGCGGAGCTCCTGCGGCGCATTCTCGTTGAACATGATGAGCATGCCCGCGCCCTTGAAGGCGTTGACCTGTTCGCCAAGCTCCTGTACTGTCGTGCTGTAATATTTCTTCATGATCGTGTTCCTCCTGAATGACAATCAAGCAAAATCAAAGGGTTAATGGGGGTTAGTTGGGTTAATGGGGTTCAGCCGGCAGCTTATGCCTCATAAAGGCCGAAGCTGGCGAGCCATGCAAGGACGACGGAAATCGGGCCCGTGATGAAACGGGAGTAAAGGACGGACGGCACACCGACTTCAACGGTCTGTGCTTCTGCCTCGGCAAGGCCAAGGCCAACCGGGATGAAGTCGCAGGCGCACTGGGCGTTGATGGCGAAGAGCGCAGGCAGGGCAAGATGCGGCGGGATGGCGCCCTTGCCAATCTCCACACCGATGAGAACGCCGATGACCTGTGCGATGACGGCGCCCGGTCCAAGGAACGGAGAAAGGAACGGGAAGGAGCAGATCAGCGACAAGATGATAAGGCCGCCGATGTTGCCAGCCAGAGGAACCAGCAGATGTGCGATGACATCGCCGATGCCGGTGGAAAGGATGATGCCGATGAGCATCGAGACGAAGGCCATGAACGGCAGGATGGTCTTGATCATCGTGTTGATCGTCTCACGGCCGGCCTGATAGAAGACCGAAACGATACCGCCCATGAACTGACCAACCTTGGCCATGAAGCCACCCTGTTGTTCCGAAATCTTTTTCGACGTATCATACTTGGCCTGGCTGGCCGGCACCACTGTTTCACTAGGCGCAGCCGCTGATGTTGCAGCCGGCGTCGCCGAAGCATCTGAGAAAGCCAGATTTTTTTCTCGTACAGCGGAAACGTAGATATCTGGTTTGATGTACTGGGCGAGCGGGCCGCTCGGACCAGTCGGATTCAGGTTGATCGTGTTGATGCGCTTCTGCGGATAGATGCCGCAACGCAGCGTGCCGCCGCAGTCGATGACGACAGCCAGGACTTCATCATCAGGGACGCTCGTCTTGAAGCCGTCAACGAGTTCGCAGCCCGTCATCTCGGCAAGTTTCTGAGAAACTGGAGAAACCACGCCGCCCGTGATGTTGACAATCTTGTTTTTCTTATCGTCCGGATGCAGGACCAGCGGGCCGCCAAAGCCGCCGGAACCAGCCGTGACAACAACATCTTTATAATCTGCCATGATACATATCTCCTTCATATATGTTCATATGATGTATTGTTTGAGTAATTTTTTTGCTCGTGGCCATCAGCCCTCGAGCTTCACCAGTTCCTTGCTGAGTTTTACACCCTGCTGCTTCTGTACATAGGCCGTTGTAAAGTCGGTGATCCAGCCACGCAGGAAGTTGATGACGATACCGATGAGGAAGTAACGCAGTGCCAGGTCAACCGTCGGCAGGCCGAGAGCCGAGATGCCGTTGGCGATGCCGAGGAATACGAAGAGCTCAGCAGGATCGACATGTGGGAACAGACCATTCAACGTGTGGCAGGATGCCGAAGCTGATGCGTAATACGATGGTTTGTAATACTCCGGCAGGAATTTGCCGAGGGAAAGTGTCATCGGGTTGCAGAAGAAGAACGTACCGACGACAGGCAATAGAATGTAACGCGTGACGACGTTACCGCCGCAGATCTTCGCGAATTTCTCAACTTTCTCCTGGCCGACAAAAGCAACGATGGAGTTCATCGCAACGAGCAGGCAGACGAGTGTCGGAATGATGCCCGTTACCCAGCCGACGAAGGTCTCGCCGCCTTTGTTGAACATGCCGATGAATCCTTGGGCTAAGAAAACCAGTGTGTCCATGTTTTACCTCTCCTTTTCTCCTTGAAAAAGCTTATGATGATTTCTTTAAAAGAGGCTTTGCCACAGCCTGTGCCTGTTCCTGAGCACGCTCCTGCTGGAGTTCCTGGTAATCCAGGTAGTCCTTGCGGGCACTCAGGGCTGCCTTTACCTGCTGGCGGGAAAGCCCCCTGCCCTTGCAGACCGTTTCGTCAAGTTCGAGCAGGCTCAGGCCCTCGAGTGCCGGGAAGTGCTTGCAGCGTGCAAAGATCGTGACACCCTCCATGATTTCTCCACGGATGATGCGGCAATCCTTGTCGATGCACAGCAGCACGACAGCTCCTGCGAGGATGCGTCCCTTCGACTTGCCGATGGCCACGCGGCCGATGGCGCGCAGCTCCTTGACGTGACGGCTGAAGCGGCGAAACTGCCAGAGTCCCAGCACCGTCTGCAGGATCCAGACCACAATCGCGGCCAGGAACAACGTCCAAAGCATAGCAATTCCTCCTTTTTTTATCCTCTCCTGCTCATTCGTTGAGCAGGATTTTGGCTGTGTCTTCGTCCGTAATCAGGACATTGATGAGGTGGCCCCTGAGGGCTCCCATGATAGCCGGTACTTTCTCCCGCGAAGCGGCCATGCCAATGCTGTACGGCAGGGTGGAAAGCTTCTCGAGGGGGACCGCAATCGTGCGGTCGGTAAACGGCGTTTTTACCGGCTTGCCGTTGATGTCGTAAAAGATGGAGCAGATCTCGCCGACGGCTCCCGTGCGGGTCATCGAGTCGATGGCCTCGCGGCCGAAATCACCGGACCAGACAAGGTTCGAGGATTTGACCGGTGCGCCGATGCCAACAATGGCAATGTCAAGCTGTTTCCAGAAATTCGAAATCTTCTCGTAGTTGACGTCGTGGACGATGGCCTCACGAATCTCGGCCGTGCGCGTGATGGCCGGCGCGTAGATGTAATGGCTGCGCGCGCCGAACGCATTGGCCAGTTCGTAGCACAGTGTGTTGACGTGGTGATCGCTGTCGATGCGTTCCGGGCCGCCGTCGATGGGAACGAAATCCGCATCGAGCTTCGGCAGACGCTCGCGCCTCGCACAACGCGTCAATTCCCGGATGCTCGTGCCCCAGGCCAGGCCGATGACCTGACCATCGGAGACGATGCGCCGCAGCAGATTGAGTCCTGCATGCGCCATGTTCCGTTTGATGACCTGCATATCGTAGCTTTTGGATACGATGTAGGCTTCGCGAAGGCCGAAGCGCCGTTCAAGCGCAGCCTCGAGCTCCTCGTACGAATCGCTTTCCACATTGATGGTGACGATGCCGTATTCGAGAGCCTTCTTGAGGTATTTGCTGACCGTTGTGCGATCAACGCCCATGCGTTTCGCGATTTCGCTCTGTTTCATATGATCCATATAGTACATATTGGCTGCTTTTATCAAGATTCGCTTTTCAACTGGTACCATGTTGATTTCCTTTTCTTCACATATGTGATGTTCAATCTCTTTTGTTATCCTCTTGACAGGTCTTATATTATCAAGATAGCCCTGCAATTACAATCATTTTAGCCATTTTTTCTCTTGTTTTTTGTCATTCTCAATGAACTTCTCATTTACTTTCACATATGTACAAGCTATATCACTTATGTGAAAATAAGTTGAGCATCTTTTTCCCGCCCACCTGACAAAATACGAGTCATTTTTATAATGAAAGTGATAACCAGTATTGACATATACCCCACTATGGTATATAGTAAAGATATAAAATTAAACACACCAAATCTATAGATAATTATAAAATATATTATAATTATAATATATTTTATAATTATCTATGAAGAGGAGGTGAGTTCTGCATGTTTTCTAAAGATGTTCTTCGTGTCTTGCAGGTTTCTCGACCGACACTAACAAAGTATGTAAAAACAGGAATTATCCGCGTCCATGTCATGCCCAATGGCCACTATGACTACAACGAGGAAGATGTCTACAAGTTCCTCAACAAGGATGTGAAGCGCAAGACCTATATCTATGCTCGTGTTTCTACGCCAAAGCAGAAACCTGACCTCAAGAACCAGATCCAACTGCTCAAGCAGTTCTGCTTTGCAAGCGGCTACACCATCAACGGCGTATTCTCGGACATTGCCAGTGGCATCAGCTTTGAGAAGCGAAAGGGATTGTTCGACCTGCTGGACGATGTCCTTACCGGACGCGTTGAGCGTGTGGTTGTGACCTGAAATCGTGAACCTGTTGCATTGCTACTCCATGGAGCTGTATTCCAGCCGCAGAAGACTGCGGAAGATCAAGGAGGCGATAGAGGATGATGAAACGAGTGGAACACCACCGGCTTAAACCTTCTTCACCTTTTTACGCCATGCTGCGCGAATTCTGTCATCGTTCCAAGAACCTGTACAACCACGGGAACTACCTGATTCGCCAGACATTCATTGAAGATGGCAAATGGCTGCGCTACGGCGAAGTCGACCGTTTGCTGAAGGTTGACGCAGAGTACCCTGACTATCGGGAGATGCCGACTGCACAGTCGGCACAGCAAACGCTTCGCATCTTGGATAAGAATTGGACGTCGTTCTTCGCGGCTATCAAGGACTGGAAGGCGCATCCCGAGAAGTACAAGGGACGGCCAAAGCTGCCGAAGTACAAGCCGAAAGACGGCTGTTTCCCGCTGGTACTGACAAACCAGAACTGCAAGCTCAAAGACGGAGTCATCCGCTTTCCAAGAGTCTTTCAAGGGTTCACGGTAAAGGCCATCTTCGCCAGTCAACCAGATGCTGTGTTCAAGCAGGCACGCATTATCCCGCATGGTGGTGAGATTGATCTGGAGCTCGTCTATGAGTTGCCGAAAGTCGAGGAGAAAGCCGACAATGGAAAGTATGCCGCCATCGATATCGGCGTCGACAATCTCGCGGCGCTGGCCTGGAACACAGACGAGCGACCTGTCCTGCTCAAGGGGACGCCGCTCAAGTCGGTCAATCAGTACTACAACAAGCAGATGGCCAAGCGCAGGAGCATCTGTGAGCTGATGAATGGACGCCATTCATCCAAGCGAATCGCGCGGCTCACAGCGAAGCGGAACCGCAAAGTCGAGGATTACCTGCACAAGGCAAGCCGCAAGGTCATCGACTTATGCGCGGAGCAGGATGTGTCTGTACTGGTCATCGGCAAGAACAAGGGCTGGAAACAAGAAGCGAAACTTGGGCGCAAGGTCAACCAGAGTTTCGTACAACTGCCTTTCGCCCGCTTCATTCAGATGCTTCAGTACAAGGCCGAATCAATCGGCATGAAGGTCGTGCTGACTGAAGAGAGCTACACGAGCGGTACGTCATTCTTGGATGACGAGGCACCCGTCAAAGAATGCTATGACAAATCGCGCCGCATCCATCGTGGCCTGTTCCAAGCGAACGATGGCCGGAAAATCAATGCCGATGTCAATGGTGCCTACCAGATCATGCGAAAAGTATTCCCGAATGTGAATACAGACGGGATAAAGGGCGTAGCGTTGCGCCCAGCTGTAGTAGCCCTTTCGATGAGCGCTCGCCGCGGCTCCGGCTGCGCCTGATGCGAGAAAGAGCGAACAGCGAAATTTATAAAAAATACGAATAGTATTATTTGGTATTTATAATAAATATAACGTAACTAAATTATCATCACAACGAGGAGGAATCATCATGGCAACAGCAATCGTTGGCATACTCGTCCTGGTCGCATTGTTCTTCGCGGTCAAGGGCGTACTGAAACATTTCCGTGGGGAGAGCAGCTGCTGCGGAGGCGGCGCGGTCACGGCACCCCTGCCCAAGAAACTCAGCGGCACGGTCATCGGCAAGAAGGTCGTCGACATCGAGGGCATGACCTGCGGCAACTGCAAGATTCGCGTCGAACAGGCACTCAACACGATTGACGGCGCAGCCGCCGAGGTCAATTTGCACCGTGGTCACGCCGTACTCAAGATGACGCGCGAGGTCAGCGACGACGAGATTCGCCAGGCACTTGCCGGCAGCGGCTACACGATCACCGGCATCCACGCAAAGGGATAAATAAAACATATTAATTAAGCCATTGAAAATTTATAGGGCAAATGGGGTTGCAAATTTTTTATGACCTGCTATAATCTAGTATCAGAAGTTGGTACTAGATTAGGAGGTAACAAAAACATGAAAGACTTTGCAAAAGTCATGAACGATCCCGCATTCCAGGTTATTTGGGAACAGAGCGCCAAGTCCTATGATTTCATCGCACGTATCGTTTCCGTCTACAAGGAAATGAGCAAAGACAGCGATAATCAGTAATATATACGTCGCATTGCACAAGCGCATATGACGCCAGACGTCACATCCCTGTCGCCCGACAAGGAGATGTGACGTTTTTATGTACGAAAAATGCCGCGGACCAGTCAGGATGAATCTCCTGCCGGCCTGCGGCATTTCGCTTTTCGCGGGAATCGGGGCGAGGTTTATGAGTTGAGCAACCAGGGAAACGTGGCGGAGAGATAGCGGCCTATCTTCTCGCCCATCTCTTTCTTGGCCTGGTAGTCGGGGTGCAGACCGTCCGTCGTGTAATCGCTGCGGAGCCAGCCGCGCTCATCGACAAGCGAGCTTGCGACATCCACGGAATACGGCTGACGCTTGACCCAGTCGCAGACGTACTGCTGGTGCACGAGCCAGTCCGGCGTCGGATGCTCGATGCCCGCGCGGTGAATCATGAGGCCCGGATTGATGGGCGTCGGCGTCACGAAAACGGGGATGATGCCGTAGGCCGCGCACTTCTCCTTGAGGGCCTTGAGATGCTGCACGACGGTCCAGCCCAGTGTGCCGGCACGGTAGTCGTTGACGCCGCCCATGATGACGAGGACGCGCGGCGAGAACGGCAGGACATCGTGCTCGAAGCGGTCGAGCATATCCTGCGTGGTGTTGCCGCTGACGCCGAGGTTCTTAATGGGAACGCCGGCATACGTCTCCCAGTTGTAGAGTTTGTACGAAGGCGGCACACTCATGACGCCGCCGCCGTGCGTGATGCTGTCGCCGAGCGCGGCAATCGGCGTCGGGGCCGTGACGGAGAAGCCGCTCTTGTCAGACCAGTCACTTATGGCCGCGCCATTCTCATCGACGGAACGCACGCGCCAGTAGTAACGGCCCGGCGTCGTGTAGGCATCCCAGTCGTAGACATCGTATTCGCCGCCCTGCAGGGTCTTGACGTACATGTCCTTGCCGTTTACCTCGCGGTAGACCTGGACCTCATGGTGCTTGGCGCCGGGCATCGGGATCCAGGAGTAAACGGGGTATTCGGCGGCGTAATCCATCTGGTCGTATTCGGCCGTCGGCTGCGGGGCCTTCGGGTTCAGCACCCCGGAAGTGACAGGCTGTGGAGCGGAATACGAGGACAGCGGATTGCCGCTGTAATCAAGCGGACGCACCTTCCACCAGAACGAAGCGGCCGCCTTGCCAAAGCGGCTCAGGTCGATATCGACGCCATTCGTGAAGATCTGATTCTGCGTCATGATGACATCCGTCAAATCATCACGCTGCGAGCGCAGGATTTCCACCTGATATTTGACAGCTCCCGGCACGACAGGCCAGGTAAGGCTCACGCTGTGCACATCAGCTGCCTGTGCCTGTCCGCCATCGGCTCTGGCCTCGGCCGCGATTTCCTGCGCAGCCTTTGTCTCCGTTACGGCCGGCTGGCCTTCCTTGGCATCGAGGACCGAGGTCGCCGTGACATGCCCGCCATCGGCAGCGGCCGCGTGTGTGACAGCCGGCACGGCCAGTCCAGCCGCCAGACAGCAGAAGCCAGCCAGGCGCATCATCTTCTTGATTGTTTGCTTCATGTGCTTCATATGCTTCATGATGAAAATTTTTACCTTCCTTCCAGAAATATCGTTTCCATCTTATCACGCTCCGGCATTTTTTTCCACCATGAAGAAATCGCCCTGCAGAGCCCAGCCGTGATTGAGCGGACCGCTGCCCTTGCCGAGATTGAGGCCGGAAAGCAGCGCCCCCGTCAGGTATGATTTGGCGAGGCCCACGGCTTCGGTCAACGGGAAGCCCTTGGCCAGATTCGAGGCGATGGCGCTCGAGAGCGTGCAGCCTGTGCCATGTGTATTCGGATTGTCGATGCGCGGCGCCGCGAACCACTTCTCCTCGTCCGCCGTGACGAGCAGGTCGCTCGCATCCTCGCCGAAGTGGCCGCCCTTGGCCAGCACGCTGACGCCGGCTGCGGCATGGAGCGAACGGGCTGCCTGCACCATCGTCTCACGGCTGTCAACCGTAAGGCCGGTCAGGGCCGAGAGCTCAGGAATGTTCGGCGTGATGACCTCAGCGAGCGGAAAGAGTTCCTGACGCAGGGCGAGGCTCGCGGAGTCCTCGAGCAGCTTCGCGCCGCTCGTCGCAACCATCACGGGATCGACAACGATGTGTTCGGCCTCATGGGCACGCAGCCTTTCGGCAATCACGCGGATGAGCCCTGCCGAGGAAACCATGCCGATCTTGACGGCATCGGGACGGATATCCTCAAATACTGCATCGATCTCGGCCGCCAGGAATTCCGGCGCCGCTTCCTGCACCATGCGCACGCCCGTCGTGTTCTGTGCCGTGAGTGCCGTGACGGCACTCATGCCGAAAACACCGTGTGCCAGCATCGTCTTGAGGTCCGCCTGGATCCCTGCGCCGCCGCTTGAGTCACTGCCGGCAATCGTCAAAACCTTCTTCATCCGATATTCCCCTTTCCTTCGGTCAAACGGTATCACTTCCATAATTTGCATCAACAGTATTAACATTAGCCGCGCACTCCCCTTTTTCCTGCTCAACGATGGCAAAAGCCTGGATTTCGCGCGTTTACTACAGATTTTCCAAGGCTGTTGTAGCGATTGATGCGGGTTTCCCTTGTTTGCCGGTTTCCCCTTGCTTTTTTCTAAAAAGTACGTAAAATATACAGTATGTATTTCAGCTGTCATGACAGCTGAACAGAAATGATTTATTTTTGTTTTGTTGAAGGAGAAAGAGGTTATTTTCATGATTCTGGAACGCCTGGAGGAGCTGCCTGTCGGCTCATTCCACTACAAACTGCTGCTGGTCACCGGTCTTGGCTGGCTGTTTGACGCCATGGATACGGGACTCATCGCTTTCGTCCTGCCCGTGCTCACGAAAGACTGGGGGCTCTCGCCCGCCCAGGCCGGCTGGATTGGCTCCATCGGTCTCATCGGCATGGCGCTCGGTGCCGTGCTCGCGGGCACGGTCGCGGACCGCATCGGCCGCAAGAAAATCTTCACGATCACCGTGCTGCTCTACAGCATCTCGACGGGCCTCTGCGCACTGGCTTGGAGCTATGAGTCGCTGCTCGTCTTCCGCTTCCTCGTGGGCTTCGGCCTCGGCGGCGAGCTGCCCGTCGCGGCAACGCTCATGAGCGAATACGCGCCAAGCCATCTGCGCGGCCGCTTCATCGTGCTGCTTGAAAGCTTCTGGGGCGTCGGCTGGCTCGTCGCCGCCTGCATCGCCTACCTGCTGATCCCGCGCTTCGGCTGGCAGATTGCGTTTGTCATCGGCACAATCCCTGCCCTCTACGTCTTCCTGATCCGCCTGCACATGCCGGAATCCGTGCGCTACCTGATCTCACACGGCCGCATGGAAGAAGCAAAAGCCATCATCCTCGACCTCGAGCAGAAACTCCACGTCGAGAGCCGTCCGTTTGACAAGGAGCTGAACCCGGCCGAACGTGAGCAGCCGAAGGCCGCTGCGACGAGCTTCGCGACACTCTGGACAAAACCGTTCCGCACGCGCACGATCATGCTCTGGCTGGCCTGGTTTGGCATCGTCTTCAGCTACTACGGCATCTTCATGTGGCTGCCGTCCATCGTCTTCGCCCAGGGCTTTGCCGTTGTCAAGACATTTGAATACGTGCTCATCATGACGCTCGCGCAGCTGCCCGGCTATTATGCGGCTGCCTGGCTCGTCGATGTCATCGGCCGCAAGTACACGCTCTCCCTGTTCCTGCTGATGTCGGGCATCTGCAGCTTCTTCTTCGGCAATGCGGGCTCCGCCTCCGCCCTGCTCGCCTGGGGCGCAGCCATGAGCTTCTTCAACCTCGGCGCCTGGGGCGTCACCTACACCTACACGCCGGAGCAGTATCCGACGACCATCCGCGCGCTCGGTTCCGGCTGGGCTGCCGGCTTTGGCCGCATCGGCGGCATGATTGCCCCGATGCTCGTCGGCCTCATGCTCGCCAATGCCTTCGGCATGAGCACGATCTTCCTGATGTTCGCTTCCGTCTTCGTCATCATTTCCGCCGTCGTCCTGACGCTCGGCAAGGAAAGCAAACAGAAGACGCTCGAGGAAATCACGGATACGGCGCTCGATTCCTGAACTCGTTCTTCTCATGAACAGCAAAAATCCCGTTGGCCTGGCCAGCGGGATTTTTTACTGCCTGTTTTTATTTTTTCTGGGCAAAGAGCCAGTCACGGATAGCGTCGATGCCATAGGCGAACGACCAAGTGTACATGTGGTTGCCGTCGGCGAAAACCGTGTAATTGATCTTCTTGCCCTGTGCGGCAAGATCGCGGACCTTCTGATTGAGGTCAGCCACAGGCGCCTTGCTGTCCCACCACGGCGAAGCGTTGCGCGCGACGGAACTGCCGAGGGATTCCCAGAGCGCCGTAGCCTCATTCATGCCCGGGAAGGCCTTGTTGTCGCCCGAGCAGACCGTGATCCAGAGCGTCTTGTCCTTCATCGCAGCCATTTGCCGGCCAGTAAGATTGCTTTTTTCCAAGACAAAAAAATCACCTCTAAGATAGGAATAAAACTCGTTACTCCTATCTTAGAGGCGATGAATTACAGCGGTATTATAAGACGCAAAGATTTTGCTGAAATCTCAGTTCAGCACCACATAGCCGATCAGGAAACTGATGAGAAAGAGAATGAAATAGATCACGATGGCCCGGTTGCTGAGCCAGTCCTCGGTGAATTCTTCCTTCGTCTCCTCCGACATGTGGAAGTCCGGCATATCGACGTGCGGGACCTTCACGTGGGGCATATCGACATGCGGCATGGTGACGTGCGGCAGTTCCACCGGGGGCATCTGCGCCTGCGGCGTCCTCACCGTGCGCAGATGTTCCCGAATCTCCGGCACGAGCGGCACGAGGAAGATGACGGCCGCCAGGATCACCGTGCCGCTCATGCCCATGAGCTTGATGCCGATCACACCGAGCAGCATGCCGATGGCGATGCCAAAGCATATGATTTTGCGTTCCTTATTCATTGTGTGAGTTGTCAATCTGACCACGACCTTTGCCTTTTTGAGCCTTACACATCTCTACATCCATTATCGCACGCGTGGCAAGTCCTCATTTGCATGTCTTTTCCGCCTGGCGCGCCGGATATGTGCGATGCGCTTCTGGTGATGGCGCCAGATGTAGTAGCAGACGGCCGTCAGGATGACGATGGCCGTGTTGACGGCGCCGTACATGAACGAATAGCCGAAGTTCGCCGCCACGATGCTCATGATGGCTGCTGCCAGGCCGACGCTGATGTCGAGCGACCAGAAATACGTGGCCGTCGCTACGCCCGCCCTGGAAGGTGCCGCACTCTTGACCGCAAGCGTCTGAAACGCAGGGCTCAGCGCGCCAAAGCCGATGCCGAGCACTGCCGCCGCAATCAGCAGGCCGGTGACGGACTGGACCTGGCTGAAGATGACCATGCCTGCGGCAAAGAACAGGAAGCCCGGCCAGACCGTCCAGTCCGGGCCCTTCTCATCGAACAGTCGGCCAATGACAGGGCGCGTCAGGATGATGACGAGCGCAAAGACCATGAAGAAGAGGCTCGTCTCGGCCTGCAGGCCCAGGCTCTTGGCATAGAGCGGGATGAACGTCAGGATGCCGCCGTAGGCGAAGAACACGAGGCCGCCGAGTCCCGCGGGAGCCAGTGCCTTGCGCTCGATGAAATCACTGAGATGGAAGCCCTTCTTCGTACGCTTGGCCGGCAGGATAATGGCATCGGGCAGGCGACGCGCATTCGCGGCGAAGAATGTCAGCGCGCCCAAAAGCGTTACGAAAGCAAAGAGCGCCGTGCTGCCGAGATTGCCGATGAGCAGGAGGCCCAGCAAGGGGCCGACGACCATCGCGAGATTCGTCGACAGCGCAAAGTAGCCGATGCCCTCGCCCTTGCGCGTGGCCGGCAGCACGAGGGCCGCCATGGCCGCCGCAGCCGTCGTCGCCAGCGCAAAGATGCAGCCGTGCAAAAGGCGCAGCACATAAATGGAAGTCAGGCTGTGCAGCCAGTTGAAGGCCAGCATGATGAGGAAGAATACTGTCGTCGCTGCGATCATCAGCCGGCGCTTGTTGACGGCATCGATGAGCCTGCCGGCCAAAGGCCGGCAGGTGACGGCGCCGATCTGAAAGAAACTCATGGCCAGTCCCGCCTCCATATCGCCGCCGCCGAGACTGTCCATGATGAAAATGGGCAGTGCGGCTACCATGATATACTGCGACATGAAGAGGAACAGATTGCTGCCGCCCATGCCCAGGAATTCCGGTGTCCAAAGTCGTTCTCGTTCCATACGATTCCCGCTTTCTTTGTTTTGATTTATATAATCCACTTTCTATAATATACAGGGATTATTATCGCACTATCGCCGCCATAATGCAAAGAAAATCACAGACGCTGCAGCTTGACGCGGAACGAGATGCTGCGGTTCGTCGCGAGTTCATCGAAATGGATGACGTAAGCTCCCTTTTCCGCATCGAGCGCCACGATGGTACCGTCGCCGAACACGCGGTGCGTGATGCGGTCGCCCTCCCGGAACGCCGCGGGTTCCGCCTGACGCAGCAGGCGGCGCGAAGAAGCGCGGATGTAATCCTTCGCATCGCGCACGAGCTTTTCCGGCAGCGGCGCCGTAAAATCCAGAAGCTTTGGTTCAATATCAAAAATAAAGCGCGAGGGATAGCGCAGCGAGCCGTCAATATGGAGACCTTCGGCATCAGAAAGGCAGAGTCCCTTCTCCGCCCGCGTCATCGCGACAAAGGCCAGGCGGCGCTCCTCCTCCATCGCCTCGGGCGTGCGCGTCTTGCGCGAAGGGAAGATGCCCTCGTTGAGCCCGCAGAGGAAGACGTACGGGAACTCAAGCCCCTTGGCCGTATGCACCGTCATCAGGCGCACCTTGTCGCCGGGATCGCCCGCATCCTGATTCGTGAAGAGCGCCGCATGGTTCAGGTAGTCAATGAGCCCGGCTTCCTCGCCGCAGTTCACTTCATACTCGCGCACGGACTGCTTGAGTTCTGCGAGGTTGTCGAGACGCGCCTGGCTGCCCTCCGTGCGCAGCATCGTCTCGTAGCCGCTCTTGTCGAGCACGCGCGCGAGGATTTCCGAAACGGAGCCGCCCTCGCAAAGTTCGGCCAAATCTTCGATGAGCTTGATGAAATCCTTCACTTTGGTGCCACGCCAGATGGGATCAGCCAGGCTTTCCTTCAGCGCCTGCCAGAGCGTCAGCTGATGCTCCTCGGCATAGGCCGTCAGGAACTTCCTGCGCCGCTCGCCGATGTTGCGCTTTGGCACATTGACGATGCGCAGGAAGGACAGGTCATCGTGGTACGCGAGCATGCGCAGGTACGAGAGCGCATCCTTGATTTCCCGGCGGGCAAAGAACTGCACGCCGCTGTAGATCGTATAGGGCAGCTCGGCCTTCAACAGCTGCTCCTCGATGCTGCGCGTGATGTAATGCGCGCGGTAAAGCACGGCCATATCGCGGTACGGCACACCCTCCGCATGCAGCCGCCCGATCTCGCCAGCCAGCCACGCGCCTTCTTCGTCCGCAGCCGCCGCATGATGGCAGACCACCTTTTTCCCATGCGGGCATACCGGTACGAGATCCTTCTCGACGCGGCTCGTATTCTTCGCGATCAGCGAATTGACGACGGCGAGGATTTCCGGCGTCGAACGGTAATTCTCGAGCATGAAGATCGTCTTCGTCCCCGGGAAATGCGCATCGAAATCCAGGAGATACCGCCCTGAGGCGCCGCGCCATGAGTAAATGGTCTGGTCGGGATCCCCGACGACGAAGAGATTCTTGTGCCAGCCGCAGAGCACGTTCATGAGGCGGTACTGCGGCTCATCGATATCCTGGAATTCATCGATCATGATGTATTCGAGGCGCTGCTGCCATTTTTTGCGGATATCCTCATGCTCCGCGAAGATATGGAGCGAGAACTTGATGAGGTCGTTGTAGTCGAGGCCGAAGCATTTCTTCTGTTCGTAGAGATAGCCATAAAAGAGGATGTCCTGCTTCGACTGCGCGCGGTCGTATTTTTCTTTGAGCCCCGCGAGCGGCAGAGCAATGAGTTCCTTATAGTAATCGGGCTGCTGCACGAGCTTGCGCATCTCGAACATGTCGCGCGCCTGCCCGTACGTCATGTCACGCAGCGTCAGGCCCCGTTCCTCGTAGATCTTCGCGAGCATGTCGTCGATATCGGCGTTGTCGAGCACGAGAAAGCTCTTCGGATAGCCGACGGCATGACTGTCCTCCTGCAGGATGGAGACACAGAAGCCGTGAAACGTATTGATATAGCCCGTATCGTTGTCGCCCGTCAGCGCGTGGATGCGGCTGCGCATCTCCGACGCGGCCTTGTTCGTGAAGGTCACGCAGAGGATGTTGCCGGGCAGGATGCCGAGTTCCTCGACGAGATAGGCAAAGCGGTGCGAAAGAGCGCGCGTCTTGCCGGAGCCGGCCCCCGCCAGCACGCGCACGAAGCCTTCCGTGGTCGTCACAGCCTCGCGCTGCGCCGCATTGAGGCCCTGCAGGAGCTCCAGATCGTCCCGTTCATCCATATGATGCCCTCCATTCTGATATCACATATATCTTTCATTCTATCACATGGCGCAAGCAGCCAGCCTGCAAAGAAGCAGCCGGAAATAACAGAAACTTTACATGACCGTAACAGTCCCCCCGCGGCCGCATGGTAAAGTGAGAACGGTCAAGGAAAGTGTTGCATTCAAGGAGGGTTTTGGTAGTATGAAGTGGATTCACAACAAGAAACGCCTTACGGCCTATGTGCTGACGGCGCTCTGCATTGCCTCGACAGGTTTTGCAGCAACTGAGCATTGGAATGATGCATCCACAACCCCATCCCACATCTCTCTATCTCTATTGTGAAATCCTCCGGCCATCTTTTCCCTCGTGGCCGGAGGATTTTCTTGAGGAGGTCCCTATCGTATGAAACAATTACTTAAGCGTCTGGCGATTGTCTGCGGCATCGCGCTCATCCTCGCTGCGCTCCTGCAGCTCAATCAGGTCACGAAACCGGAACTCGTCAATACGGACGGCCGCAGCTTCCAGGAAGCGACGGTCACGGGCATCCTGCAGGATAATATCCAGGAAAACGGCAGCCGCATCGGTGACCAGATCGTCAGCCTGCGCCTCGAGGACGGCTCGGAAGTCGAGGCCAACAGCCCGAACGGCCTGCTCTTCGGCACGGTTTGCGAGCCCGGCATGTCCGTCATCGCCATGGCCAGCAAGACAGGCTCCCTCTCCTCGTTCACGGTTTACAGCTACGACCGCTTCAAGGCTGTCGTAGGTTTCCTGGCCTTCTTCTGCCTGCTGCTCATGGTTGTCGGCGGCAAAAAAGGCATCAAATCCGTGCTGGCGCTCGTAATCACCTTCGTGAGCTTCCTGTTCTTCTTCTTCCCCCTGATCATGCACGGCATCGCGCCGCTCGTCGCCGCCGTCATCACCTCCTGCCTGATCCTCGCCCTCACGGTCTGGCTGATCTGCGGCTCCACCTGCAAGGCCCTGGCAGCCGGCATCGCTGCCTTCGGCGGCGTGCTTTCGGCCGGCATCTCAGCCGAAGTATTCGGCCAGATGGCCCACCTTTCCGGCTACAACGTCTCCAACATCGAAGCCCTGCTCTTCGTCGGGCAGAATACCCGCATCGATGTCGGGCAGCTGCTCTTTGCCGGCATCCTCTTCGCCAGCCTCGGCGCCGTGCTCGATATTGCCATGGACGTATCCGCCGCCGTCTCGGAACTCCACCAGATGAACCCCGAAAAAAATGCCCGGGCTCTCTTCCAGAGCGGCATGAACGTCGGCCAGGATGTCATGGGCACCATGGCCGCGACGCTGATCCTCGCCGTCTTCGGCGGCAGCCTCGGCACCTGGGTGCTCGACTACGTCTACGACCTGCCCTTCCTGCAGCTCGTCAACTCCAACAGCCTTGACATCGTCATCATGCAGGGCCTCTCGGGCGGCATCGGCGTCATCATGACCGTGCCGCTCGCCTCCGCAGCCTCGGCCCTGCTCGCGAGACGCGCACACGAACGCGCTTCCCTGCCATGCCAGGCCGAACGCTGACGGCAGCGGCAAACGCACTCCACAACAGCATAAAAAGGATTGGCCCTGCGCACCCCCTTCGCGCAGAGCCAATCCTTTTTTCATGAGAAAGAAGCCATCAGCAGGCTCAATGGCCAAGCACGTGACCATCGGCATCGATCGTCACGCTGCCGGCACCCTGTCCGGCTTCAAAATAGGCGATCTTGTACGCCTCTGCCTTATTGACCATCGTGTCCTCCACCGCGACGATCTCCGCCTGCGGATGAACGGCCTCGACCATCTGTGCCGCAATTTCGCCATCGATCTTCGGCGTGCCCTGCAGCATCAGCAGGCCTCCCCAGATAAACAAGCCGGCAAGCAACATGAATCCCTTTTTCATAATACCAACTTCCTTCTGTATAATCGTATAAATTCTTCCAACCAAGGACTAGTATACACTAATTTCCCACATTTGTTTACATTATAGAAGGAAGTATTCTGTATTCATCGTAAATTGTGTAATAATTTAATCTTTTTTCTTGCCCTGATGCAGCCGCTCAGCCAGGAGCGTATAGCGTCGTTTCGTGCGGTCGTTCTCCACAGCGGTATTCAGCGCCGCACGGGAACCCAGCAGGATGACGAGGCGTTTGGCACGCGTCACGGCCGTGTAGAGCAGATTGCGCTGCAGCATGATGTAATGCCCCTTGGTGAGCGGCAGGATGATGACGGGGTACTCACTGCCCTGGCTCTTGTGGACGCTCATCGCATAGGCGAGCTGCAGCTCTCCCATCTCACCCTGCTCATAGTCCACCTCAAGGTCTTCGCCGAAGCGCACAGTGAGGCGGCCCGGTTCCATGTTCACGATGAAGCCGATATCACCGTTAAACACCTGCTTGTTGTAATTGTTCTTCATCTGCATGACCTTGTCGCCCAGGCGGAAAGTCTGCGTGCGGTTGACGAATTCCGGCTTCGAGGGCGCGGCGGGATTTAGGGCTTCCTGCAGCAGCTTGTTGAGGTTATCAACGCCGCAGGCCTGGCGGTGCATCGGCGACAGCACCTGCACGTCAAACAGCGGCGAGAATCCCTGTGCCGGCAGGATTTTCGTGCAGAATTCGAGAATCTTTGCTGCCGTGGCCGCTTCGTCCGGCATTTCCCAGAACTGGAAATCACCGTGCAGCGAGCAGACCGGCAGCCGGCCGGCATTGATGGCATGAGCGTTGACGACGATCGTGCTCTCCTCGTGCTGGCGGAAGATTTCCGTCAGGCAGACGCACGGAATTGCCCCCGAGCGCAGGATATCCTCGAGCACGGCGCCGGGGCCGACGGCCGGCAGCTGATCCACGTCGCCGACGAGGATGACATGGCAGCCGTCCGGTACGGCCGCCAGGAAATGCTGCATGAGTACGATATCCATCATCGAGACTTCATCGAGGATGATGACATCCGCCTCGAGCTGCTCATCCTCCGTCTTGCCGAATACGGGAGCCCCGGCACCACTCTGGCCCCCCTGGGCTTCCAGCATGCGATGGACGGTCATGGTCTTGCGTCCCGTGGCCTCGGCAAGACGCTTGGCCGCACGGCCGGTCGGCGCGCCCAGGAGGATTTCGAGGCCCTGTGATTCCAGAAGATCCAGCATGCCGCGGATGACCGTCGTCTTGCCTGTACCGGGGCCGCCGGTCAGCACGAAGACACCGTGCAGCAGGACAGCCGCCATGGCCTGGCGCTGCCCATCGGAGAGCGTCAGGCCCGTCTCATGTTCCCAGCGTGCGACGAGCCTTAATGGCGACTGCGCCAGATTGATGGGATCGGCATAACGCTGCAGGTAGAGCAATTTGCGCGCCGTCTTAATCTCGGCACGATACAGATAGGGCGGATAAATGAGCGTCTCTCCCCGTGCCTCTTCGACGATGAGGCGCTGTGCCTGGAGTTCGCGCCGGAGTACCTCGCGGACGCGCTCCCGGTCGACCGTGAGGAGACGGCTTGCGCGCTCTACGAGCGGCCCGGCGGGAATGCAGCAGTGCCCGGCCAGAGCTATCTGCTGCAAGGCATAGTCGATGCCGGCCATCACGCGCTGCTCATGGTCTTTCGGCAGCCCAAGGCTCGCCGCGATGGTGTCGGCCGTGGCAAAGCCGATGCCCTCGACTTCCTGTGCAAGCTGATACGGATGATTCTCGAGCATGTCGAGCGAGAACGAGGAATACTTCCTGAAGATGCGCCCGGCAAACGTGCCCGAGATACCGTGATTCTCAAGCCACAGCATGATTTCGCCGAGTTCTGACTGCGAGCGGTATGACGCCACGATCTTATCAGCCGTCTGCCTGCCGATGCCCGGCACCTCGAGCAGCCGCTTTGGCTTTTCCTCAATGATGGTCAGCGTGTCCTGGCCAAACGCCGTCACGAGGCGATGGGCCATGGCCTTGCCGACACCGTCGATGACGCCCGATGCCAGGAAGCGCTCGATGCCCTCAACGCTTGAAGGTGCCTCGATGCGGATGCTCGCCGCACGGAACTGCTGCCCGAAGCGCGCATGGTTGACCCACTGGCCCTTCAGATGGACCTGCTGCCCCACGAGCGGCGGCTCTCCCTTGATTGTGGCCGTGATGCGGCTGTTCTGCTGTGACGGTTTGACGCGGAAAACCGAGAATTTGCCATCATCGCTCGCATAAATGACGCTGTCCACCACGCCTTCAATCTCTTCCTGTCCCTGAAATCCAATCAGGGTCTGCTGTACGACGGCCATAACGACTCCTTTCTCTTCCCGCCTGACATCAGGCTTCCGTCAAACGCTCCCATTTCGCATAACGCTGTTCGATTTCCTCTTCCTTGGCCGCATAAGCCGCCGCAATCTCCTGGCTCTTCTGCGGGTCCGACTGGATTTCCGGATCATTCATCTGGAATTCAAGGCCCTTGAGCTCGGCTTCGGCCATGGCAATCTCGGCTTCGGCGCGCTGGATCATCTCCTCGCGCTTGGCATCGCTCATGCTCTGGATGCGGCCAATCTCAGCCCGTTTTTTTTCTTCTTCACGCGCGCGCTGCTCGGCCGCCAGCTCCGCAGCCCGCTTTTCGGCAGCAGCCGGCTTTTGCTTGTGCTTTTCCTTCTCCTCTTTGGCCTTGCGGAGTTTTTCCGCTGCGAGGCGTTCTTCCTCGCCTTCTTCCTCCGCCAGCTCCTTCTTCATGAGGTAATAGCTGTAATTGCCGAGGTATTCCGTGAGCTTCCCATCGGCGAGCTCCAGCGTGCAATTCGCGACCTTGTCGAGGAAATAGCGGTCATGCGAGACGGCCAGGAATGTTCCGGGAAAGGCCATCAGCGCCTCCTCCACGGCCTCGCGCGCCGGGATGTCGAGATGGTTTGTCGGCTCGTCGAGGATCAGGAAATTCGCCCCGGTCAGCATGAGCTTGAGGAAGGCCACACGCGACTGCTCGCCGCCGGAAAGGTCGCCGATGAGGCGCAGGACCTCATCGCCATGGAACAGGAAAGCCCCTAGATATTTGCGCGCCTGTTCCTCATTGATGCCGTATTCGTAGATGAGCTCGTCGAGGATTGTGCGGTCCATGTGCAGGCCCTCATGCTGCTGCGAGAAGTAACCGATCTTGACGCGGCTGCCGATCTTGACGCGGCCCGTCGGCGACTCCAGTTCGCCGACGAGGATGCGCAGCAGCGTCGTCTTGCCCGCGCCATTGGGGCCGACAAGCGCGACACCGTCCCCCCTGCGGATCAGCAGGGAAAGATGCTCAAAGATCGTATGGCTGCCGAAGGACATGGAGACATCCTCGAGCTCTGCCACACGCTGTGCACACTCCGGCGGTTTATTGAGCGCAAAATAATTAAAGGAGGCATCCTCCGGCGGCAGCACGATGCGTTCCAGCCGGTTGAGCTGACTCTGGCGCCCGCGGGCCTGTTTGCTCTTGATGCCGGCCTTGTATTTACGGATGTACTCCTCCGTCTTGCGGATGTGCTCCTGCTGTTTTTCATAGGCTGACTGCAGCGCGGCGCGCCGCTCCGTCTTGACCTTCATGTAATACGTGTAATTGCCGTCGTAATTCGTAACCGTACGGCCTGCGAGTTCCAGGATACGCGTGGCGACGCGGTCGAGGAAGTAACGGTCATGCGAGATGATGAGCACGCCGCCGGAATAATTCTTGAGGAAGCCCTCCAGCCATTCGATCATGTGAATGTCGAGATGGTTTGTCGGCTCGTCGAGGAACAGGAAATCCGGTTCGCGCAGCAGTGCTTTCGTCAGGCAGATGCGCGTCTTCTGGCCACCGGAAAAATGTGCGACATCCTTGTCAAAATCCTCTTCGGTAAAGCCCAGGCCAAAAGCCACGCGGCGGATACGGCTCTCGAAATCATAGCCGCCGAGCAGTTCAAAACGTTCGACCACCTTGCCGTAGGCGGCCATCGTCTCCTCATCGGCATGATCGGCAATCTGCTTCTCCAGCGCCTTCTTGCGCTCGCCGAGCGCGATGACATCATCGAAAGCCCGCAGGAACTCCTCGTAAAGCGTACCATCGCCAAAGTCCGCCTGCTGTTCGACGTAACCGATCGTGCCAGCGTCATCGAGCTGGATCGTACCGCCATCCGTTTCTTCGAGTCCGAGCAGACAGCGCATCAGCGTCGTCTTGCCTGCACCATTGGCACCGACAAAACCAACCTTGTCGCCGCGGGACACCTCAAAACTGACATCGTGAAAGAGCTCGTCGATGCCAAAGGCCTTCTTGAGGCCCGTTACCTTCAACATACCCAAATTTTATTCACCTCAAACAATCCATGACATCGTCATGCCGATAGAGAAAGGGACGGAGCATACGCTCCGCCTCCTTCTAAAAATATAGACAAACGTACTCGAATATGAACTATTAAGCACATTTAAACCAATAAATCTTATCGAATCTCCAGATAAGCCTGCACTTCAAGGCATTGGCCTTTTTGCAGTGTTTTGTTGGGGCTTGGAAATTCAACGCATGAATCTCCGGGTACATTGCGGTCACATAACCTGCATGCGTTTCCCCGTTGCGGTATGTGTAAGACACATAATCACGATGATGGAAACCACAAACCTCATCCACACCAGCCTTGCTTTTTCGGCGCATAGGCTTGATTGACCATTCCTCGATGTCAACCGATTCAGGTTCTAAATCCGCAATACAAATAGCGTCGTTGGAATGTGTCTTTATAATATTCCAGTCTTCACGCTTGTTTGCTGTGTCGCCGCCTGTGGTTAATACCAGGGAGGCACGACTCTGTAACTGTTCTCTAAACCAATGCTTGCCCTGCATGACCCGCTGGGCGTCGTCCAAGCCTTCGATATGACCTGCG